>DATGWU010000189.1:0-5799 GCA_035299345.1 Rhizobium sp. | reverse complement strand
TGGAACGGCTCGAAGATCCGCGTGAGTTCCTTTTCCGCGATGCCGCGCCCGGTGTCGGAAACCGTGAAGGTCGCGACCTGGCTGCGATAGTCGACCTTGAAGGTGACGCTGCCGCGGTCGGTGAACTTGATGGCGTTCGAGAGCAGGTTGACGAGGATCTGGCGCAGCCGCTTCTCGTCGGTACGGACATATTGCGGCAGGCCGCGGGCGCGCTCGTGCACGAAGGCGAGCCCCTTGGCCTCCGCCTGCGGGCGGAACATGTCGGTGATCTGGTCGAGGAAGTCCTGGATGTCGAGTTCGTTCGAGTAGACCTGTAGGCGGCCGGCCTCGATCTTGGAGATGTCGAGGAGGCCGTCGATGAGCCCGGAGAGGTGGTCGGCGGAGCGGCGGATGACCTTGATCGCAGATTGTCGCTTCAGCGGGATCGTCTCGTCGCGCTCGAGGATTTGCGCATAGCCGAGCACGGCGTTGAGCGGCGTGCGCAGCTCGTGGGAGAGTCCGACGACATAGCGGCTCTTGGCACGGTTGGCGGCTTCCGCCGTTTCCTTCGCCGTTTGCAGGGCCGCGTCGGTCTTGCGGTGGGCGGCGATCTCCTTCAGGAGCAGCGTGTTCTGGCGGGAGGATTCCTCCTCAGCCACGACCCGGCTGTCATGGGCGAGTACGTAGAACCAGCTTGCCACGCCGGCGATCACCGAAAAGACGAAGAACACGATCAGCGCCGTGCCGTCGACCACCGCCGCGGTCTGCGGCGATGCAGCGCCGACCTGGTGGGCGATCAGGGTCAGGATCGCGCCGATGCCGGTGATCGCCGCGACGGCCGTGAGGCCATAGCGGCCGAGTCGGGTCGACAGCCTGGCGATGACGCTTTCCGGTAGAAACGTGCGGGCGACGGCTGCCGTCTGCGCGTCGAGCCGTGCATGCGGCTTGCAGATATCGTGGCATCGGCTGTCCAACGAGCAGCAGAGGGAGCAGATCGGCGCGGCATAGGCCGGGCACCACGCCATGTCCTCGGGCTCGAAGGGGTGCTCGCAGATGGAGCAGGTGATCGCGGTGAGGTTCTTCCAGCTTCGCCGCGGCTTGCGGGCGAGATAGTACCGGCCGTTCGTCGCCCAGGCGATCAGCGGGGCGATCACGAAGGCGACGAGCGTCACATAGGTGGCGAGCGAGGCCATCAACGGGCCGAACAGCCCGAAATGGGCGGCAAGCGCGAGGCCGCCCGAGGCGACGAGGGTACCTAGCCCGACTGGATTGACGTCGTAGAGATGGGCGCGCTTGAACTCGATGCCGGGGGGCGCGAGCCCGAGCGGCTTGTTGACGAAAAGGTCGGCGGAGACTGTGCAGAGCCAGGACATCGCGACGATCGAGAAGATGCCGAGCGTCTCTTCCAGCAGCCGGTAGATGCCGAGCTCCATCAGAAGCAGCGCGATCGCCACGTTGAACACCAGCCACACGACGCGGCCGGGATGGCTGTGGGTGAGGCGGGAGAAGAAGTTCGACCAGGCGAGCGAGCCTGCATAGGCGTTCATCACGTTGATCTTCAGCTGCGAGACCACCACGAAGCCGGCCATCAGCAGCAACGCGGCCGTATGGTTCGGGATCATGTAGCCGAAGGCCGTCACGTACATCCGCGCCGGATCGGCCGCTTCGCCGACGGGGACGCCGGTCGAGAGCGTCAGCACGGCGAGGAAGGAGCCCGCGAGCAGTTTCGGCACGCCGAGGACGACCCAGCCGGCGCCGGCGAGGAAGACGGCGATGCGGTGATGGAGCCTCTGCCCGCCTTCCGGCGGCAGGAAGCGCAGGAAGTCGACCTGTTCGCCGATCTGCGGCATCAGCGCCAGGATGACGGCGGAGGCCGCACCGAAATCGACGAGGTCGAAGGGGGCGTTCTCGCCCATGGCTGATGCGGGATGGCCGATGCCGGCAAAAGCCCGCCAGAGGTCGATCTTCTCCCAGTCCATGACGGCGATGAAGACGAAGGGCAGGATATTGAGCACGATCCAGAACGGCTGGGTGAGCAACTGGAACCTGGAGATCAGCCGCACGCCGTAGGTGACGAGCGGGATGACGACGGCAGCCGAGACGATGTAGCCGATCCAGGGCGGGACGCCGAAGGCGAGGTCGAGCGCCCCGGTCATGATCGACGCCTCGATGGCGAACAGCATGAAGGTGAAGCTCGCATAGATCAGCGAGGTGATGGTCGAGCCGATATAGCCGAATCCGGCGCCGCGGGTCAGGAGGTCGATGTCGACGCCGTGGCGGATGGCATAGCGGGTGATCGGCACGCCGACGAGCAGCATGACCAGCGCCGCCGCCAGGATGGCGAGACATGCATTGGTGGTGCCGTAGGACAGCGTGATGGTGCCGCCGATCGCCTCCAGCGCCAGAAACGAGATGGCGCCGATCGCCGTCTGCGAGATGCGCGAGGACGAAAAGCGCCGCGCGCCCTTGGCCGTGAAGCGAAGGGCGTAGTCTTCGAGCGTCTGGTCGGCGACCCAGCGGTTGTACTCGCGGCGGATAGGGATGATGCGTTGGCGTGCGGCCATGCCTAAAAACTGGCGCCTTTTCCGAAATGACTATTGTCTGTGCATTTTCATGGGAATCCTGCGAATGGCAAGTGCGATTTGCCGGGTAGGCGCTTTGCGCGATGCCGGCTCCCGTCCTGGATGTGACGCGGAGGGTGCGGTATGTCCGATTATCGAGAGATTTTCCTGCGCGAAACGGGCAGGCCGGCGAAATTGCCCTTTCGCGTGGTCGACCCGTCGGTTAAGCGGTGGGGAAGGTAGTCACATCGCAGTGGGGTCGGCGGAGATGATGGAACTTTTTACCGCAGCCGGATTGGCGGCGTTTTTCCAGGTCGTTGCCATCGACCTCGTGCTTGCGGGCGACAATGCGATCGTGATCGGACTTGCCGCCGCGGGTCTTCCCGTCGAGCAGCGGCGAAAGGCGATCCTCGTCGGCGTTGCCGCCGCCACCGTCCTGCGCATTACCTTCGCGACGGCGACCGCCTTCCTTCTGACCGTGGTCGGCCTCCAGTTGCTCGGCGGTCTGATGCTTGCCTGGGTCTGCTGGAAGATGTGGTCGGAACTGCGCAGTGCCGCGCACCAACCGCACAAGCAGGGCGAGACCGACGACACCGAGCTCACCATCAAGGAAAAGACCTTCCTGCTGGCGGCGACCGAAATCGTCGTCGCGGACGTCTCGATGTCGCTCGACAACGTGCTCGCGGTCGCCGGTGCGGCGAAGGAGCACATGATCATCCTTGCTTTCGGCCTGATCCTTTCGATCACGCTGATGGGGCTCGCCGCCAACCTCGTCGCGAGCCTGCTGCATCGCCACCGCTGGATCGCCTATGTCGGCCTCGGCGTCATCAGCTACGTGACGGTCACCATGATCTATCACGGCTTCCTGGAGGTCTGGCCGGTCGCTCTCGGCTATCTCGGCTAGGCGCCCACCTCTGCGCTTTCCATTCGACATGCGCCGGTCACCGCAAGGTGGCCGGCGTTTTCCGTTTCCCTATCTCTGGCTCCTGACTGCGATCGTGCCGCTTGCCGTCAGCTTTCTGTCAGTGTCCTCCTGCTAGAACTCTCTCCATCGGGAAACGAGACGACGACGTCTCGCGACGGATTGGGGAGGAGAGGACGATGAACGCGACCGGTGTCGAAAACGGGGCGACCAAGCCCGTCCGGTGCGCTGGAGACCAGCGCTGCACCTTCTCCTGATTTTGCCGCCTGCTGTCCTGTCGCGGAGCCATCGCCAGGGACCGTCTCGCTCTGCCCGCCGCAACGAGCGACACCCCCATCTGCGCTCTGTTGACGCCGGACACAAGCGAGCAAGGGGCCGTCACGTTCCCTGAAATGTGACGGCCCCATCTTCTTCGCCGCGATCCCGCGACGCAAGCTTTCCCCCCTCGACATACGTCAAACGACGTATGTGGTTTTGCACCGCAGCAGCCGATAGTTCCCCCAGCAACGACGAACGCCCAGACGGCCCGGTTGCGGAACTTACAAAGAGGGGAACAATCAGATGAGACTGAAGGCACATCTTTGCGGCGCGCTCGCCGCCGCCATGCTGTCGACGACGGCGTTTACCGTCGCCTTCGCCGCCGACGACACGATCAAGATCGGCGTCCTGCATTCGCTGTCCGGCACGATGGCGATCTCGGAAACGACGCTCAAGGACGCCATGCTGATGCTCGTCGACGAGCAGAACAAGAAGGGCGGCGTTCTCGGCAAGAAACTCGAGGCCGTCGTCGTCGACCCGGCCTCCGACTGGCCGCTGTTTGCCGAAAAGGCCCGCGAGCTCATTGAAAAGGACAAGGTCGCCGCCGTCTTCGGTTGCTGGACCTCGTCCTCGCGCAAGTCCGTCCTGCCGGTCTTCGAAGAGCTGAACTCGATCCTCTTCTACCCGGTCCAGTACGAGGGTGAAGAATCCTCGCGCAACATCTTCTACACGGGTGCCGCGCCGAACCAGCAGGCGATCCCGGCCGTCGACTACCTCGCCGAGAACGAAGGCGTCGAGCGTTGGGTGCTGGCCGGCACCGACTACGTCTATCCGCAGACGACCAACAAGATCCTCAAGGCCTACCTGATGTCGAAGGGCGTTGCCGAAGAAGACATCATGATCAACTATACGCCCTTCGGCCATTCCGACTGGCAGACGATCGTCTCCGACATCAAGAAGTTCGGCTCGGCCGGCAAGAAGACCGCCGTCGTCTCGACCATCAACGGCGACGCCAACGTGCCGTTCTACAAGGAACTCGGTAACCAGGGCATCAAGGCGGAAGACATTCCGGTCGTCGCCTTCTCGGTCGGTGAAGAAGAGCTTGCCGGTCTCGACACCGCGCCGCTCGTCGGTCATCTTGCCGCCTGGAACTACTTCCAGTCGGTCGATGCCGAGGTCAACGCCGAGTTCATCAACACCTGGCATGCGTTCACCAAGAACGACAAGCGCGTGACCAACGACCCGATGGAAGCCGCCTATATCGGCTTCAGTGCGTGGGTCAAGGCCGTCGAGGCTGCCGGCACGACCGATACCGACGCCGTTCTCGACTCGATCATCGGCGTTTCGGTCCCGAACCTCTCGGGCGGCACCTCGACCGTCATGCCGAACCACCACATCACCAAGCCTGTGCTGATCGGTGAAATCCAGGCGGACGGCCAGTTCGAAATCGTCCAGGAGACGCCCGCCGTCGTCGGCGACGAATGGTCCGACTACCTGCCGGACTCCAAGGACCTGATCTCCGATTGGCGCAAGCCGATGGAATGCGGCAACTTCAACGTCGCCACCGGCAAGTGCGGCGGCAAGGGCAGCTGATCTCGGAGTCACCTCCCCCTTGAGGGGGGAGGTCATCGCGCAGCGATGGGTGGGGGTGATCTCGTGCATAGTCACCCCACCCCGAACCTTCGGTTCGACCCTCCCCCTCAAGGGGAGGGTGTTCTCGAACCAGCCTCGCATCCGCTCGGCACTTCTCTCCGCTGGGGAGAAGACCGAGCAAGCCGCAATCGCCTCCGACAACGGTGGGCGACGGGGACTGCCACAATGACCAATCGACTCCTCGCGTTCTTTCTAGTCTTCCTCTCTTTCGCCGCGCCCGCCATGGCGCAGAGCGATCCGAGAAACCTCATCAACGCGCTCGGCAAGGCCAATTTCAAGCAGGCCGAAGAGCTGCTTGGCGAGATCGCCGCGACAGGCGATCCGCGCGTTGTGCCGGCACTCGAAGCCTTTGCCGAAGGCGATCTCTATGTCCGCAAGTCGGACAATCAGGTGTTCATCACCAAGGCGGCGGGCGGGAACCTCGCT
>DATGWU010000188.1:0-15721 GCA_035299345.1 Rhizobium sp. | reverse complement strand
GTCGCGCGATCGTCCGGCGCCCCGTCGCCTTCCTGCTCGACGAGCCGCTGTCGAACCTCGACGCCGAGCTGCGCGGCTCCACCCGCGCCGAGCTTGCGGCGCTCCACGCGCGTCTTGCGGCGACGATGATCTACGTGACGCACGACCAGGTCGAAGCTATGACGCTCGCCGACCGTATCGTCGTGCTCCGCGCCGGCCGCATCGAGCAGGTGGGCACGCCGCTCGATCTCTACAATCGCCCCGCAAACCGCTTCGTCGCCGGCTTCATCGGCTCACCGCATATGAACTTTCTCGACGGAACCGTCGAGGCGGCCGGTCGCGGGCGCACTGTCATCTCCCTCGCCAGCGGCCAGCGGCTGCAACTGCCCTCGGCCGGCACGTCCGCAATGCCGGGGGCTCGCGTGACGGTCGGTGTGCGACCGCAACACATCACGCTTGGGCGCAGCGAAAGCAGCGTCTCGGCGAGACTGACGCTCGTCGAGGCGCTCGGCGCCGAAACGGTGCTGCATGCCGATCTCGCAGGCCAGAAGATCCTCGTCGTCGCGCCCGGCCAGCACGACCTCGCGCCGGGGGCAACGATCGACCTCTCCTTCGCGAGCGCCCCGATCCATCTCTTCGACGAGGGAGGTCTGCGCCTCGAGGACACGATTGATAATCTCGCGACAACAGGCCGGGCCTAGAGCGCCCCTTCTCGACCCACACCTTCATGCTCTAGCCACTTTGGTCGCGGCATGGCCTGCAGAAGCAACCGTGTATATGCGTGCCTCGGCGCCTGAAAGAGAGACTCCACGTCGTTTTCTTCAACGATCCTGCCTCTCTGCATGACCAGGACTCTATCGGCGAACTGGCGCACGATCGGCAGGTCATGGGTTATGAAGATGTAGGACAGGCCGAGGCGGCAGCGGAGATCGGCGAGGAGTTCTATGACCTGGAGCTGGATGGAAACGTCGAGCGCCGATACGGCCTCGTCACAGACGATCAGTTCTGGTTCGCTCGCAAGAGCTCGAGCGATAGCGATCCGCTGACGCTGTCCTCCGGAGAACTGGTGTGGATAGCGATCCGCGTGTTTCGCTTCCAGGCCGACGAGGTCGAGCAGTTCCACAACACGATCCTTCCAGCGTGACTTCGGCAGGACATCTTTGTGGATAGCCCACGGCTCGGCGACGATCGATCCTATGGTCATTCGTGGATTCATGGAACCGAACGGATCCTGGAAGACCATCTGCACCCGGCGCCGGAAGCTGTTTAGCGCCGGGCCGTGAAGCTTGAAGATATCCTGGCCATCGAAGATGGCCTTTCCCGCGGTCGGCTCATTCAATCGCAGCAGCATCCGGGCCACGCTGGACTTCCCCGACCCGGACTCGCCGACGATCCCGAGCGTCTCGCCCCTTCGAACGCTGAAGCTCACGTCATCGACTGCGCGGAACTCCTCCTTTCTCGAAAAGACCTTCGCACCGAGCATGTAGTGTTTGCTGAGGTGCTCCACACGCAACAATACGTCGTCGCCTGTGACGGACCGCGCCTTTTGCATCTCAGAGCGCGCACGCAGCGCAGCCGACATCAGTCTGCGAGTGTAGACATGGTTCGGTCCGGTGAATACTTCCTCTGCCCTGCCGCTCTCCACCACCTTTCCGCGGTTCATCACGATAATCCGATCCGCCATGGCCGCGGCTACCTCGAGATCGTGGGTGATCATGATCAATGCCATGCCGGTCTCGCGCTGAAGCTCCCGAAGCAGCTCAAGAATCTGTGCCTGCACGCTGAGGTCTAATGCGGTGGTCGGCTCGTCGGCGATCAGGACGTCCGGCTTCAGCGCGATGGCCATGGCGATCATCACGCGCTGCCGCTGCCCTCCGGAGAACTGGTGAGGAAAGTAATCAACCCGCTTCTCAGCATCGGGAATCCCCACGCGCCTCAGCAGGTCGATGACCTTCTCCCGGACAGGCTTCCCCTCGCCGGCGTCATGGCTCTCAAAAACCTCGGCAATCTGGCGACCGACCGTGTAGACCGGGTTCAGGTAGGCCAGCGGATCCTGGAATATCATGGCGATACGGGCGCCATTCAACCGGCGTCGCCTCTCGGCACCGAGAGTGCAAAGGTCCGACCCGTCAAAGCAAACCGAGCCGGAAACGACGTGACCGGGCGGACAATCGATCAGTCCCATTACTGTGCCCGTACTGACACTCTTGCCCGACCCGCTCTCGCCAAGGATGACCAGGGTCTCTCCCCGCCAGACGTGGAAGGAGACGTCGTCGACGGCACGTGCCGGATCGCTTTCGGAAAGAAAGTCCACGGTGAGATCTCGAACGCTGAGGATCGGCTTGTCCGGAACAATCATCGTGCAACCTTTCGCAGTGATTGCAGGCGCCAGCGCTGATGGGGATCGGCAACGGTTCGGGCCCAGTTGGCAAGAACATTCAGCGAGAGCGTCGTGAGGAGGATTGCCAGGCCTGGCCAGAAAGCGATCCACCAGGCGCTAGCAAGATAGCCGCGGCCATTTGCCACCATGGAACCCCAGGTAAAGGACGGCGGCTGCACGCCAAGTCCGAGGAAGCTCAGTGACGATTCCGCCAGGATGACCGTCGCAAAATCGATCGCGGCAATCGTTCCCAGCGTTGGCAGCACCAGCGGAGCGATATGTCGAAACAGGATGCGACCGTTCCCCGCGCCCATGGATCGCGCTGCACTGACGAACATCCGTTCGCGCAATTCAAGCACCTCGGCGCGCGCCGTTCTTATGAAGACCGGCATACGTGTGATCGCCAGAACGATGACAAGGTTCACAATGCTGGGACCCAGCGTGTAAAGGACAATCAACGCGAGAAGAAGCGACGGAAAGCTCATGACCACATCGGCGAGCCGCAGGATGACGTGACTGTACCAACGCTCCGAATAGCCGGCGACGAGGCCGAGTGCGCCTCCGCCGAGCATGGCGCAGAAGACGGCAGCAGCAGCGATGCCGATCGTATTCTGCGCCCCCACGATGAGCCGCGCCAGGATCGGTCTTCCAAGCGTGTCGGCTCCGAGGATGTAGACGAAATCGTGGTTCGCGGAAAATGGCGGGAGATTGCGCTGTCGCAACCCGAGCTTGTCCGCCAGATCGCCAATCAAAAACGGCCCGAAGAGGACAACAGCGACGAGCACGACGAGGAAAAGCGCCGCGCCCAGGGCAAGCTTGTCACGCGTGAGATAGATCGCGAGTTGTCGCAGGGCTCCAGGCGTCCTGGAGGATTGAGTTGTCACGTCAGCCATTGCCGCCCTCCTCAGTAGCGGATGCGCGGATCAAGCCCGGCATAGAGCAGATCGACCGCGATATTGACGACGAAGATGGCGACGGCAGTCACCAGGATCGTCGATTGAACCACAGCGAAATCACGCTGAATAATCGAGTCGATCATCAGTTTCCCGATGCCCGGCCAGCCGAAGATCGTTTCGACGACCACGGCGCCGTTGACCAGTCCCGTGGTGAGGTCACCAGCAACAGTTACAACTGGCAACAGAGAGTTTCTCAGAGCATGCCCGAAGATGATCCGCCGAGGTTTCATGCCCTTGGCGTGCGCTGTCTTGATGTAGGGTGAGGCGAGCGCCGAGATCATCGTTCCGCGCACGACCTGTACCAGCAGCCCGAACGGTCGCAACATGAGGACGGCAATCGGCATGATCCAATGCAGAACCGTCCCGGTACCCGATGTCGGCAGGAGCCCGAAACCGACGGCAAAAACCAGAATGCCGACGATCGCTATCCAGAAATCGGGGGTACTCGCGCCAGTTAGAGACAGCAGACCGGCGATACGGTCGAAGCGGCTGCCGGGGCGCGCTGCCGCGAGTGAGCCGACACCGATCGCCAGAATGGTCGCCAGCGTCATTGCGACGACGGCGAGTTGCAAGGTCGCGGGAAAGGCTTCCAAGGCAACTTGAATGGCCGAGCGGTTCTGGCGCAGCGACTGGCCGAAGTCGAGAGAAAGAAGGTCCAGCAGATAATCGACGAACTGCACGTAAACAGGTTGATCGAGACCATTCAGCCGCGAAAAGGCCTGCCGCGCCTCGAGGCTGGAGTCGAGGGGAAGATAGAGAGCCGATGGATCACCCGTCAGCCGCGTCAGAAAAAAGACCAGGGTCAGCAGGCCGAGCAGCGAAATCATGCTGTGGCAGGCCCGCCGGCCGAGATAGCCGAGTATCATGGTGAGCCTCTGGATTTGCAACAAAGTTCACGCAGGCACCACCCAGGCGCCCGCGTGTCCGATACCGTCACTTTCTCAGGCCGATATTCGCCAGTGGAATCTCGCTGTTCGTGGTAATGTCCGGCTTCCAGTCAAGACGCGTGCCTACACGGGTGTAGCCGATCATATGAAACATCGGGATATCCAGGGCGAGCTCATCATGGACCTTCGCGAAGATCGCTTTGAACTTCGCCGTTCGTTCCGTGCCGGTGGAGGCCATGGCGTCAGCGATCTCCTTATCCAGGGTGTCATCGCGAACGGTCGAGTAGCTGCCCGTCGAGCTATAGAAGATCGGGATGGAGAACGCGGCATCGCCCTTGTTGTTATCGTGCATCATCTGCAACAGATTTGGCCCGCGATCTTCCGGAAAAGGTTTCTGCAGGTAACGCAGCCAATCGTTTACGTCGAGCATTGTGAGCTTCACGTTGAGCCCCACATCCTGCCACATCGCCATCATGGCTTCCATGGCTTCAGTTCCGTTCGGATAGATGCCATTGCGGCCGATCAGTTTGATTTCCGTTTCGACGGGCACACCCGCTGACTTGGCTTCGGCGATGAGCGCCCGCGCTTTCTCCGCATCGAATGTCCAGGGAGCAAGCGTCTCGTCGTGGCCGTTTATTCCAGCGACCACCATCTGCGAAGCTCGCTGTACGTCATCCCCGAAGAGCTGTGCGAGACCGTCCCAATCTATCGCGAGATTCAATGCCTTTCGAACCCGAAGATCGTTGAGCGGCGCAAATCCGGAGTCTATGCGGATCGCTGTCGTCTCCGAGTTGAGATAGGCAAAGTCGGTTTCTGGGTTGGTGGCGTCCTGGATGGCGATAGACGGCGTGAGGTCTGCTTCCCCGGTCTCGACCATCGCTGCCCGTATGGACGATTCCCCGCGCCAGACATAACTCGCTTTGGTGACGGCGGGCTTCTTACCCCAGTAGCCGTCGAAAGCGTCCAGGACGACCATCTGCGGTGTGAAGCTCGAGAACCTGAACGGTCCGGTTCCAACTGGTTCGTTTACCGCTCTGTCGACCGGCGTGTTCGGAGAAACAACCATGACGACGCTGAGCAGCGTCGGAAGGATCGGCTGGGGTTTGTCCGACTTGATCTCAACCGTCAGGTCGCCGACCGGCGTCACCGTCAGCTTCGCGTCGCCGAACTTGGCGACATTGCTACATGTCAGCTTGCCGCCGGTCATGCGTTCGATGGTGAACTTCACCGCTTCGGCGTTGAACGGAACGCCATCATGGAACTTGACGCCGTCCCGCAGTTTGATCTGCCAGGTATTCGGATCCTTCTGTATCCAGTCGGTCGCAAGCCCCGGCGTAGGCTGGCCGCTCTTCGGGTCGATGATCGTCAAAGCCTCCACGACATTGCGGCTCAGGATCTGCCCGACATTCGTGATGATTGTGCCGCACGGCTCGAGATTGGCCGGCTGCTCTGGCAGCACGATGTTGAGCTCCGACGCGTCCCGTGCCGACGCCTGGCCTGCCAAGACCGCAAGGGCCATGGTGCCGACGGTCATACGAAGATATCTGCTTGCCATTTCGTTCCTCCCAGTTGAACGGAATAATCCTCTGTCGGCGAGCCGCCCTCCCCGCCCGCCAACGCCTCACGTCAGCCGCGCACGCCGTCGATCAGCCCACTTAGTATCTCGCGTTCCTCTCCCGTCAGGTCGATCAGCGGAGGCCTGACAGGACCCGGTGCAAATCCGGCGAGAGCCACACCTGCCTTGATGATCGAGACCGGGTAACCTGCTCTGCGGTCGCGCAGCGCTGCAAAGGGGAAGAAGAAGATATTGAGAATCGTCTCCATCGTAGCCCGATCCCCTGACCGCAGGGCACGATAGAAGCGCTGCGCCAGTTCGGGAACGAAATTGAAGACCGCGGACGAATAGGTCGTGACGCCGACACCGTTGAAACCTTCGGCGAACAACTCATGCGTCGGCATGCCCCCAATGTAGCAGAGACGATCGCCGAGCTTCGCCGTTACGTGCCGCACGAGATCCACTTTGCCGGTGCCATCCTTGAAGCCGATTAGGTTGGGGCACGCTTCAGCCAGGCGGGCGACCGTATCGGCATTGGCCACCGAATTCGCACGATTATAGAGGATCACGCCGAGCTCGGTGGCATCGCACACGGCCTTCACGTGGGCGTAAATGCCCTCCTGAGGGGCCTCCGTCAGATAATGAGGCAACAACAGGATGCCGTCGGCGCCGGCCTCCGCCACGATCTTCGCCGTTTCAACGGCAAGGGCCGTGCCGTGCCCGCAACCGGCAATAATCGGTACGTCACCCGAAGCATCCTTTGCCGCTCGAATGACTTGCCCCACCTCGTCAGGCGAAAGCGAGAAGAACTCGCCGGTGCCGCCAGCCGCGAAAAGTGCGGCCGCCCCGAATCCCGACAGCCACTCCACATGCCGGCGGTAGCTATCAAGGTTGAGCTCGTACTCCGAGGTGAAGTGGGTAACGGGAAAGGACAGAAGTCCCGAACCGACATGCGACTTGATTTCTTCCGGCGACAATGAACTTCCTCCCTGCGCTGTGCGCACCAACGAGAAAATTCATATGATGACTTATGAGATGAGTCAATCGGAGTCGTCATCTTTTTGGCCGCGACGTGACCCCGTCAATGAACGGTACCGCTTGATCCCCGTCACCAGGTGGCGTCGCATGGCCTCACGCGCCCGGTCCGGATCCCCGGCCAGGACGGCGTCGGCGATCTCACGGTGCTCTTCCAGAATCGGCGCATCGCGGCTCGGCAGCGGATCGATCCCGCCCATCACCGTGCGGAACTTGACCCGCGGAATCATTCGCCGCCCGACATGCTCAAGAAACGTCCGAAAACGGGTGTTGTTGGTTGCAGTTGCGATTGCCATGTGAAATTCGAAGTCCGCCTCGTCGGTGGGCTTCCCCTCCGCGACCAGCCGGGCGAAACGGTCAACCTGGGCCTGGATTTCCGCCTCCTGTGCCGGCGAACTCCGCACAGCCGCTAGACCTGCCGCCTCGACCTCGATCCCGATGCGGAGTTCCAACTCCTCAATAATGTCGGAGATCTTGTCTGTCTCGCCCGTGAACAGCTTGAGGCCCTGTTCGGCCTGCCGCGGACCGATAACGAAGACACCCGAGCCTTGCCGGGACTCCACTAGGCCGTCGGCGCGCAACGCCGCAACAGCCTCCCGCACCACCGTCCGGCTGACGCCGAACTTGTCGATCAGGGCCGGTTCGGTCGGCAACTTGTCGCCGGGCGCGTAATAGCCCGCCTCAATCTGCTCCCTGACGGTCTCAGCCACTCTGGAAGACAATGAGGGGCGACCGTTCCTTTTGCTCAATCCCAGCATGGCGGCTCCTAGCTCCATAATCATAATATGACTTACTCAGAATGATCATTTTATTTCATTCCGAAAGTTCCGTACAGGAGGGAGCGTGCAAAAACCAGCTCGGGTTCGCCGAGGTGAAGAGAGGTTGCTGGAGTATGCGAACATCACGTGCTGATCGAGCCGACGAAACCGGCAATTCCACCACCCGGATGTTCCTGGCGACAGAACTACCTGCAACTATGTCAGCCGACCACGACCGCAATGACCGAGACGCAATCGCCAGGCTTGACCAGACCGGGAAAATGACGGGCGCACAGAATGCCGCTCATCTTCGCCCGGATCTCTGAGGGCGCGACACCGGTCCGGCCGACCGGGTAGATCCGTGCGACGACGTCGCCTGTCTCTACCTGGTCCCCGAGATCGAGCGTGGGCTCGATGAGCCCCCCGTCCTCGGCAAAGGCAAAGCAGTCACCGTCCGGCATGTCGAGCCAGGTGGTCTCTGCCGGTGCGGCGGCTCCTTTCAGAATGCCGGCCGTCTTCAAGACGTTTGCGACGCCGGCCCTGGCGATCGCGATGCTCCTCGCGGTGGCCGTGCCGCCGCCACCGAGCTCCGTCGTGATGAAAACCTTGCCCATCTCCTCGGCGGCGGTGTCATACATGCCGACCGCATCGATCTCCAGCATCTTCATGGAATAGGGCGCGCCAAATGCCCTGACGAAGTCGAAGGCCTTCGCCTCCTGCACCTCGTCGGTAAGAACATGCGCCGCACAGAAGGGCAGGAAATCAAGAGTCTTGCCGCCCGAATGGAAGTCGAGCACCACGTCCGCGAGCGGCAGAAGGACCCGCTGGAAATAGTCGGCAATCTTTTCGGTGACGGTTCCGTCCGGCCTGCCGGGGAAGCTGCGGTTCATGTTCCCCCTGTCGATCGGTGAGGTCCTTGTGCCTGCGAGAAAGGCGGGATAGTTCATCGCCGGCACGATGATGACCCTGCCGCGAACCTCGTCCGCCGCGAGCCTGCGGGCAAGGTCGAAGAGTGCGGCCGGCCCTTCATATTCATCGCCGTGGTTGCCGCCGGTCAGAAGGGCCGTCGGCCCTTCCCCGTTCCTGACGACGGTGACCGGGATCATCACCGATCCCCAGGCGGAGTCGTCCCGACTGTAGGGCAGACGGAGAAAGCCGTGCTGCACCCCGTGCGCGTCGAAATCGACCGTGGCGCTGATCGGCGATCGTCGCAAATGCTGTATGCCCATGACCTCAGTCCTTGACCATTAGCTTGCGCGGCACCGAGGCGAAGCATTCAACTCCGCTTTCGGTGATCAGGATGCTCTCGGTCGTCTCGAAGCCCATGTCCTCGAGCCATAGACCCGTCATGAAATGGAAGGTCATGCCGGGCTTCAGTTCGGTCCTGTCACCGGGACGAAGGCTCATCGTGCGCTCGCCCCAGTCCGGCGGATAGGAGAGCCCGATCGGATAGCCGGTGCGGTTGTCCTTCACGATGCCGTATTTCTTGAGGACGGCGAAGAAGGCATTGGCGATATCCTCGCAGCTATTGCCGGGTCTGGCGACCGCAAGCCCCGCCTCCATGCCTTCGAGCGTCGCCTTTTCGGCGTCGAGGAAGGCTTGCGTGGGCTTGCCGAGAAAGACCGTGCGCGACAGCGGCACATGGTAGCGATTGTAGCAGCCCGCGACCTCGAAGAAGGTGCCCTCCCCGCGCTTCATCGGCCGATCGTCCCAGGTCAGGTGTGGAGCGGACGCCTCCACGCCGGAAGGCAGAAGCGGAACGATCGCCGGATAGTCGCCGCCGATGCCGTCGACGCCACGGGTGCCCGCGTCATAGATCTCAGCGACGAGATCGCACTTGCGCATGCCGACTTCGATCTTGTCGAAGATACGCTGGTGCATGGCTTCGACGATACGGGCCGCGTTGCGCATATATTTGATCTCCGTCTCGCTCTTGACGGCGCGCTGCCAGTTGACGAGGGCAGTCGCGTCGACAAAGCGCGCATTCGGCAGATGTTTCTGCAGCGAGGCGAAGGCGGCAGCCGAGAACCAGTAATTGTCCATCTCGACGCCGATCCTGAGCGCGCCGAAGCCCCGATCGGAAAGAATTCCGGAGAGATAATCCATCGGGTGCCGTTCGGTCGACTGCACGTAGTGATCCGGATAGCCGATGATGTTCTGATGCTTGAGATAGGCCGTCAGCTTCGCACCGTTGGCATCCTGTCCGCGACCGAACCAGATCGGTTCGCCGGATGGCGGCACGATTACCGCCTGATGGACGTAGAACGACCAGCCGTCATAGCCCGTGAGCCAGGCCATGTTGGACGGATCGCTGACGATCAGCAGGTCGACACCCTTCGCCTCCATGGCCTCACGCGTCTTGCGCAGCCGCGCCTCGTATTCGGCAAGAGAAAATTTCAGTCTCGCTTGGGTCATGTCTCGTCCCTCTTGTCCGGCAGTGCCGTTGTTCAGCTTTCGAAAGTGGTTCCCGCTCCTGCGGCACTCGCCCGCGCGAAGGCGAGCGTGGCAATGGCGGTGTCCTGGATGCCGGTCCCCGTCAGGTCGGCGATTGTGATGTCGTCTGTCCGCGTTCGCCCGGGCTTGAGACCTGCGATCACCTGTCCGAGTTCGACGAATTCCGCCTCGGGCGCCACGAGACCCGCTGCAATCGCGTGATGCAGTTCGCCGAGCCGTCGGGTCTGTTTCAGGCTGTCGGCAACATAGAGAGCCCGTGTGATCGCCCGCGGATCCAGTTCATTCTTGTGTTCCGCGTCGGAGCCCATGGCCGTGACGTGTTGCCCCGGCTGCAGCCATTCTGCTCTCAGAACCGGGACGTCCGACGGGGTCGTGGTGACGATGATGTCGGCGCCGTCGACCGCCGTTTCGGGATCGCTCTCCGCGCGCACCGGGATCGCGAGCCTCTCGGCAAGCGCGCGTGCGGTAGCTTCGGCCTTCCCCTTGTCACGCGCCCAGAGACGCGCCTCGCGGATTGAACGGACGAGGGTCAGAGCTTCAAGCTGCAACCCCGCCTGCATGCCGGCGCCGAAGATCGTCGCCACGGCCGCATCCTCGCGGGCAAGGTGCCTTGCAGCGACCGCCCCGGCGGCCGCCGTCCGCACGTCGGTGAGATAACCGTTGTCGAGTAGCAGGGCCTCAACCAGGCCGGTTCGGCTCGACAGCAGCACCATCATGCCGTTGGTGCTCGGCAGACCGAGCTTCGGATTGTCGAAGAAGCCGGGGCTGATCTTGATCGCGAAACTGTCGAGGCCGGGCACATAGGCGGTCTTCACGTCGACCTCGCCGCGATGCTCGGGAATGTCGAGCCTCAAGATCGGCGGCATCGCCACCGCCTTGGTCGCGAGCGCGTGAAAGGCATTTTCGACACAAGCGACAGCTTCGCGGTTGAGCGGCACGATCCTCCGCAACTCCGCCTCCGTCAGGATCCTCATGCGTGTCATGCGGTTACCTCCTTGCGGAACGGATCGTCTTCCCCGCTCATCACCCGCAAATGCAGGCCCATGTCGACATTGCGGCCCGAGAGGATGACCGCGACCGGTCCGTCGATTTCGATCCTTCCGGAGAGAATTGCCGCAATACCCACGGCCCCCGCACCTTCGACGATTTCACGTTCCTGCGCATAGGCATGCCGCATTCCGGCGGCGATCTCCGCCTCGGTCAAAGGAACGACGTCGTCGAGCAGTTCTCGGCACATGCGAAAGGTCACGTGATTGTCGAGCCCGATGCCGCCGCCGAGCGAATCCGCGAGACTTGGATATTCCTCGACGAGAACCGGCTTTCCGGCCTCGAGGCTCGCCTTCATCGCAGCACCACGGTCCATGGTGATCCCGATCACCCGCGCCGTCGGCTTGCGGGCCTTGACCGCGGCCGCAACGCCGGCAGCGAGGCCACCCCCTGAGAGCGGCACGAGCACGGTCGCCACGTCCGGCATCTGCTCGACGATCTCAAGTCCGAGCGTCCCCTGTCCTGCCACTACGGCCGGGTGGTCGAAGGGCGGAACCATCACGAGACCTCTTTCAGCGACCAGCCGCTCGACCTCCTCCTGGGCCTCGTCCTGAGATTTTCCGACGATCCTGACATCTGCGCCGAGGCGGCGGATTTCGGAGACCTTGTTCTCAGGAACGAGGTGCGACATGCAGATCGTCGCAATCGAGCCTTCCGCCTTCGCGGCGTGCGCAAGCGCCCTGCCGTGATTGCCGGTCGAGGCGGCGACCACATCGCGTGCCCGCTCGTCGTGCGAAAGCGAAAGCACCGCATTGCTCGCACCGCGAAGTTTGAAGCTGCCGGTGGTTTGGTGATGCTCAAGCTTCAGACCGACCGGCACGCCGCAGCGCTCGCCGAGCGCCGACGAGAAGACAAGCGGTGTGCGAAGCACGCGGCCGGCAATGCGCCGGGCGGCGCCCTCGATCTTCTCAATGTCCACGGGAAGAGCGGCAGTCATGTCCAGGCTCCAGCGAGCGGCAACGCCATAAGCCGGCCGAGGTGGGGACGAGCCTCGTTGTGGCCGCACAGACGAAGGCACGCCCAGGCGGTCGCGTAATTGCTGCTGACGGCAGGCTTGCCGATCGCCGCCTCGATTTCGGCGATGACGCCGGCTGCACGAACAGCCGTGCACGAGATGAAGAGTGCGTCCGACTGCGGTGCCATCGCCTCCTTCGCGAACGCCACGATTTCGGAGGGCGCGATACGCGCCATCTCCCGGTCGTCGGTGAGCCCGAGACAGGTGAAGCGGTCGATCTCGAAGCCGAGCGCGGAGAAATAGTCCGCCATCGGCCGGCTCGTTTCGATCGTATAGGGCGTCAGCACCGATATCCGTCTGGCCCCGAGCGCCTTCAGCCCCCGCACCGCCGCGGCCGTCGGGGTAACCACGGCGGTATCCGGCTTGGCGGCATTGATGGCAACGGCAATCTCGGCGTCACCGATCACCACGGAAGCCGAGGTGCAGGAATACATCACGACGTCGAGCGTCTCGTCAGGCAGGATCAGACCGGCCGCCGCCTTCAGCGAAGGTTGCATCGCCCTCAAGTTTTCCGGCGTCACCGGATTGGCGTAGGGTATGCGGGCAACATAGACGCCGATGCGGTCAGATGCGACCAGCCGCTGGAAATCCACCTCTGTCGTGTGATCCGTCGCCAGGACGATGAGACCGACGCGCTTGTCGAGCGGTCGCGTATCAAGCCGGGGCGCGCGCGTGGCAAGCGAAATCGGAACCGGGTTCGTCATCACCGTTCCTCCACCCGCGCGTAGCGCTCTTCCAGAAAACGGAGGAAGGCGACGGAGATCAGGCTGATGATCAGGAAAAACACGCCGACTAAGGTCATCGGTTCGATGTAGCGATAGTTGCTGTTGGCGATGCTCTTTGCCTGGTTCATGAGCTCCAGCACCGTGATTGCGGAAAGGAGCGGCGTCTCCTTGAACATGGCGATCAGGTAATTTGCGAGCGCCGGGATCATCGGCGGTATCGCCTGCGGCAGGATCACGTAGATCCAGGTCTGGCGCTCCGTCAGGTTCGTCGCCTTTGCCGCCTCCCACTGACCGCGCGGAACGTTCTCGATCCCCGCCCGATAAACCTCCGCGGCATAGGTGCCATAGTGAATGCCGAGGCCGATGACGCCGGCCAGAAGCGCCGGCAGGCGGATGCCGATGTCCGGCAGGACGTAGAAGATAAAATAGAGTTGCACGAGCAGCGGCGTGCCGCGAATGAACTCGACGGCAAAACTGGTGAGGCGCGCGACCGGAGCCGGAGCAGCCATACGCAGCACCGCAAAGAGAAGGCCGAGCACCGCAGCGACGGCAGCGCCGAGGACGGTCGCAAGAATGGTGATCTTGGCGCCTTCGAGGAGCGTCGGCATGATCTGGCGAACGAAATCCCAATCCCATTCCATGGTCAGGCCCTCACTCCATCGAGACCGCGGGTGGCGCGCCGCTCGAGCCAGCGCATGCCGAATGAGATGACTGACGCCATGAGGAAGTAGAGCACCAGGATGGTCGCGAACGGGATCAGCGTGCTGCCGGTCTGTGCCCTCACCACCTGGGCCTGGAAAGTCATGTCGGTGAGCGAGATCAGCGAGACGACGGCGGTCCCCTTCAAGAGTTCGATTGCATTGTTGCCGAAGGTCGGCAGCATCAGCGGCAAGGCCTGCGGCAGGATCACGTGCCGCATCGCCTGGCGGCGCGTGAGATTGAGCGCAATGCAGGCCTCCCGCTGCTCGCGTCCGATCGCCTTGACCGCGCCGCGCACGACCTCGGCTCCATAGGCGCCGACATTCAACCCGAGCGCCAGCACGCCTGCCTGAAGCGGCGTCAGCGTGATGCCCGCAAACGGAAGCACGAAATAGGCCCAGAAGAGCTGGACGAAGATCGAGGTGCCGCGGAAGAACTCGATATAGGTCGTGGCGAGCGCACGCACCGCCATGAAACGGCTGAGCCGCCCGAGCCCGGCTGCAAAGGCCGCCACGAGGGCGAGCGCAGAACCCATGAGGGTCAGTTGCACTGTCACCCATGCGCCTTCGAGGATCAATCCGATATAACCGGACCAGTCGATCATTGTTCAAACGTTCCCGTCGAATTCGGTTCTGGCATCGGCGGCACCGGGCGCCTCCCCTCCGCCGCGGCGGAGAGATGGCTACCGATGCAGAGAACGCCGACTACTTGGCTGCGCAGAGCTTCTCACGTGACGTCGACATCGCCGCCTTTGCCGAGAAGCCGTAGGGTTCGATGATCTTGGCGAACTCACCCGATTCCTTCATCTTGGCGAGCTCGACGTCGAAGGCGTCGCGCAGGGCCTCGTCGCCCTTCCTGAAGGCTGCGCCATCGCAGTAGACCGGCGCGCCCTCGACCGGTGCCATGACTTCAAGCGTCGGATCGTTGGCCTTCTCGATCAGGCTGTGGATGGAAAGGACCGGCAGCGAATAGACGTCGATGCGACCGTCCTGGAGCATCTTGAGGCCACTTTGTCCGTCCGGCACGACGATAACACGGTCGCGCGGCACGCCCGCTTCGAGCGCCAGTTTTTCCTCGGTGCCGCCGCCCGGCGCGCCGATCTTCGCATCGGGATTGTCGGCAATATCCTTGTAGCTCTTCAGGCCCAGCGGATTGCCTTTCTTCAGGGCAAAGGCCTCGGCGTCGCAAAGGATCGGTTCGGAATAGGCAACGGCCGAGCAACGCTCAGGCTTCATGAAGAGGCCGGCGGTAATCGCATCGTGGCGCCCGGCCTGCAGGCCCGGGATCATCGCGCCATATTCGGAAATCGACGCAACGACGTCGGCAACGCCGAGGCGCTTGAACACCTCGCGGGCGACGTCCGGCGCGGCCCCCGAAACCTTGCCGTCGGCACCGACGGCCGTGAACGGCGGCTCGTTAGCAATCGCAATGCGCGCGAAGCCTTGCGCCTTCAGTTCCTCCAGCTTGTTTTCGTCCGCTGTCGCCGGGGTTACCGCCGCCATTGCCATCAAGGCGGTCGCGCCTGCCGCGACAGAAATCCAGTCTCTCAGTTTCATTGTTCCCGTCTCCTCTGTTGTTGTCTTGGTGGTCATGCGTGAGGCAGGCATCTGGTGGATGCTCAGACGCGATGCCCGGCCGCGATGATCTTGTGCAGGAAGGCCTGGGTGCGTTCCTGAGTCGGGTGCCGGAAGATGTCCTCGGGCTTTCCTTCCTCGACAATCTTGCCGCGGTCGAAGAAGAGCACCCGGTCGGCGAAGTCATGGGCAAACCCCATCTCATGGGTCACCAGCAACATGGTCATGTCCGTCTCCTCGGCGAGCTTGCGCATGACGTTCAGCACCTCCTCGACGAGCTCGGGGTCGAGCGCGGAGGTCACCTCGTCGAACAGCATGATCTTCGGGGAAAGCGCCAATGCGCGGGCAATCGCAACGCGCTGCTTCTGCCCGCCGGACAGTTGCGCCGGCATGTTCTTCGCCTTGTCGGCAAGCCCAACCATGTCGAGCAGTTCCATCGCTCGCCGTTCGGCATCGGCCCGTGCAACGCCCTTGGTCAACATCGGCGCGAGCGTCACATTGTCCAGCACGCATTTGTGGGGAAAGAGATTGAAGTGCTGAAAGACCATGCCGGTCTTCTCGCGCATCTTGTGCAGGTGGCGCTCATCGGCGGGAACGAGGCGATCCCCCTTCGTCATGTGATAGAGTTGCTCGCCCTCGACCTGGATGAAGCCGCCA
>DATGWU010000187.1:0-10804 GCA_035299345.1 Rhizobium sp. | reverse complement strand
AAATCAAGCTTGAGGGTATCTCCCTTGATTGAGAACCTGAAAGCCGTCGCCCTCGCGGCAGCCATAATCACCGCCGCCTACATCTTTGTGAGGATGATATGACGAGAAAGATCAAAAACTTCGACGACTACTACATCAGCTACAACCCCGATGCTGGCGGCGACCCGCTTTCCGTACTTTGCGCCGCGCTGACAGGCTTCGATAAAGGCGGAGAGGAAACCGCCGTAATGCACGGGGACGAGCAGCTGATACTGAACGGCGATCACTTTGAGGCACTTTGCGCTGCAGGTTCAATCGAAGCTTGCCGGGAGTACTTCGATAATCATATTGCCGCTCAGTCCCCGTGGACGGTTGGTCGAGAAAGGAAGCTGATGTGAGCCGCCTTCGCCGTAATTCCCTTATTGCTGCTTTCTGCGGCGGAGCTTTTATCGGGACTGTCGCCCCGTCACCATACAACTTGGCTCTAGCTATACTCTACGGTATTGCTATTGCAATGTTCATCGTGAGGTTTGAATGACCCCCGACGAACAACACGCTGAGTCAGTCCGGTACGGATGCGTTCCGGTCTGCCTCATCCGCGTCCCGTCGGGAAAGATCGCTGTCATGGCGGGCTTCAACCCCCGCCGCCTGATCGCTATCGTTCCCGCCGAAGAAGTCCTCGACTTCGTTCTCGCCCTCGAGCCCGGAGCCCCGCCACCGCCACTCAAGGACGTGCTCGCCGAGCTCGATCCCTTCGATATCTAAATGACACCAGAGCAAGCTATCGTGAAAATGAGAAACGCCGCAGTACGATACATCGGATTTGATCGTGCCCTCAAACGCGGTCTTCTCGCCTCCTACATGACCATGATGAATATGGGAGGTTCTGGAGGCTACGATCAAAACACCATCAACAAGGCCCGTAACTGCTTCGGGACTGACCCCTTCGATATCTAAGGAGCCACCAATGGAAGGATACTACTGGGTGAAACTTACCGCCCGCAGTGAATGGGAGCCTGCTTGCCAGGTTCGTGACAATCGCGGAGACGAGTCTTGGTACGTAACCGGAAGCAGCACAAAGTTTGTGCCTTTCGCGATCGGGCCTGAACTCACCTTCCCGCAGCCCAAGGGGGAGCCCTCGTCGTGAGCACCCCTCCCCTCTTCATCGTCGCTCGGGAGTTCGTCGCCTACGCTTGTGAGGCTTACTTCTCCCGCAACGACGCCACCTACGGCCGGTTTATGGGCCGTCGAATGCAGCTCGGTCTTGTCACGTTACCGCAAAAGGCTGAGCAGTACGTCGACCGGATTGAGGACCTGCTCTACGCCAACCGCTACGACATGCCGCAGAAGTGGGACGAGCTTTCGTCCCTCCTCACCGCCTTCACCTCCTACATCAACGCTGAACTGGAGTCAACGAAATGAAACTGACCGCTGAGCAAGAGCTCATCCTCACCACCGTCCGCGACACGACCGACAACCTCGCGATCGAGGCTCGTGCTGGCGGAGCGAAAACCACAACGCTCGTCAAGATCGCCGAGGCCCTGCCTGACAAGTCGATTCTCGCCCTCGCCTTCAACAAGAAGATCGCTGTTGAAATGACCGAGCGCCTCCCGGCCAACGCGGAGTCGAAGACCCTGAACGCCCTCGGCGACAAGGCCATCCGCGAGTTCCGGGGGAAGTACCACAAGATCGAGGACAAGAAGTGCTTCGAAATCCTTTCATCCTTGATCCGTCAGCTCGATCCCGAGGACCAGGAGGAAATCTACGACCGCTTCGCCGAGACCTTGCAGGCCATCAAGTCCGCCAAGAACGAGGGCTACGTGCCCGACGGGGCTCACCCCATGATGCGGTCCTTGCTCGACGCGAGCGAGTTCTTCGCCGGCCTCGATGAGGAACCGTCCGAGCTCCAGCAGCAGATCATCAACAAGGCTCTGCGCATCTCCCTCAAGATGGCGTTCGAGGAGGGCTTCCTCGATTTCGCCGATCAAATCTACATTTCCGCCCTGCACCGCTCTATCTCCTTCCCCCGCTACGAGGTCCTGCTTGTCGACGAAGCCCAGGACCTATCGGCCTTGAACCACACCATGCTCGGCAAGATGGTAAAAGGCTCGACCCGACTGATCATCGTCGGCGATCCGTGTCAGGCCATATATGCCTTCCGCGGAGCTGACGAGGAGTCCATGTCCCGCCTCGCTCAGCGCTTTGACATGAAGACCCTTTACCTCACCGTCTGCTTCCGGTGCGCGCCGGAGATTGTGGAGAATGTTCGGTGGCGAGCGCCTGACATGACCGCCTTTCCGACCACTCCCTCAGGCGAGGTTCGTCGCCACGACAACTGGATACTCTCGCAGATCGCCGATGGGGACGCAGTTATCTGCCGCAACAACGCTCCGCTGTTCTCCCTCGCGGTCAAGCTTCTCGGGGCGGGGCGCTCCCCCGAGTTGTTCTCTGGCGACATCGTGCCCGGCCTCGTCAAGATCATGAAGAAGCTCGGGAAGCAGGACATCCCGTGCGGCGAGGCAAAGCTGGCCCTCGCCGATTGGAAGGACAAGGAGACCGAGCGCTCCCGCTCCCCCGGCGCAGTCCAGGACAAGTACGAGTGCATCATGATCTTCCTCGACTCGAACGAAAAGCTCGGTGATGCTATCCGTCGCATCGAGGAGATTGCGGCGATGTCCGGCCGGATCAAACTCATGACCGGCCACAAGTCGAAAGGACTCGAGTTCGACAACGTGTGGTTCCTCGACCAGCAGCTGTGCAAGCCGAAGGGCCAGGACCGGAACGTGAAGTACGTGATCGAGACGCGGGCTCGGCGAGTGCTGAATTATGTCGAGTCCGAAAAGCTGACGGGGGTGTGATATGGAGCGCTTTATTGCCAACTTCTGGTACGGCCTCAAGTGGAGTATCGACTACTTCGGCCGAGGCTTCTTCCTCACACTCGGCGCATACCACGCTCTCTCAGTAATGGGAGTCCTGCCGTGAGCCGCTGCCCTTACTGCCCCTCGACCTCGATCACACTCCGGCCCGGCCGGCCCTGGGCCTGCGTTGAATGCGGTCGAGCCGTTGACGAGCCAGCCGACTCGTCAGTCTACTGCACATGCCCACGGCGCGGTCAGCTACTTTGCTCGTGCCGGGGATCGTACTTCTTCACCTACGCTTTCGAGGCCTCCAAACTTCGGCCTTGAATATGGCACCGAAACCCGGTTGCCGAGCCATATTCACGGCTTGACAACCGCCGCCTACACATGATACACCAATGCCACGGCCCCGCGCCGACGACCCTTTCACCCGGCCACCGAGCCACCACAAGGAGCATTCCCGATGTCCACGAAGTCGCTTTCCATCTACGGCGTGACCGCCGAAATCTCGGCACCGTTCGCCGAAGGGCACGTCATGACGGCCGCCGAAGCCAAGGCCCTGAACCAGACCCGCACCGAGAACATCTCGAACAATGTCCGCAAGGCGGTCGGTGAGCTGCGTTCCGAAGACGGTTCCTTCACCGACGAGAACAAGGCGAAAGCCCTGGCCCTCATCGCCGAGGCCGACGGCAAGTACGTCTTCACCCTGACCAACGTCGGCTCGGGCCGCAAGGTTGTTGATCCCGTCGAGCGCGAAGCTCAGTCGATCGCCAAGGCCGGCCTCACCGCGAAGCTCAAAGAGCGTGGCGAGACCGTCAAGGGCTACGACGAGAAAAACGGCGAAGGCGCGTTCCAGGCCAAGGTCGAAGAGGTTGCGGCCCGCGAGGACGTGCTCAAGGTGGCCCGCAAGCGGATCGCCGAGCGCCAGAAAGCCACCGAAGGCTTCGAAATCTGACGAGGGGCTTGACTCCCTCTTCGTCAGTAGCCCCCGGCCAAGGACCCTCCTCCCCCTCGGCCGGGGGCATCGGCTTTAGCGAGCAAGACAGGCAGGCCCGATTGATCCTCGGGACACAAAACGAATAGAGGTCTTGGCCGACTTCAAAGCGCCTGTCTTGCTCCCTGCAGCCACCATCACAGGAGTCCACTATGCAGTTCCCCAACGTCAACGTAGTCGGAATGCACTTTCGAGGACCAGACGCGAAAGAGGCCGCGGCCAATCTTGAGCCCGGCCAAGAGCTCCGCCTCGAGCGCGAGGGCGACAACCCTCACGACTTCAACGCCATCAAGGTGTTCTTCGCTGATCTCTGGATCGGTTACGTCGAGCGGGCTCAGGCCGCGTGGATCGCCCCGAACATGGACGAGGGCCGCGAGTTCACCTGCGTCGTGGAGGAAGTTCGCGAGGTCCCGAACGCTCGGGGCAAAGTCACTATGACCCCTGTGGTTGTGATCACCGCAAAGCCCGATGCCTGAAGAAACAGTCAACATCCTGGACGCCGTCTGGAAAGCCTACCATAATCCGGTCGGCGTCCTTGTCCGTTACCCCGACGCAAAGCGCCTGCGCGCTGCCTTCTACACGGCACGAGCCACCGCTGTCGAGTTGGCTTGCGTCAGCATTTTCAATTCGCCGCTCGCACCCGACGAGTTCTTCATCTTGAGACGTGAGGTCTATGATGCCTACCGCAAGAGCCGAGACGCTGGAAAAGAAAACGATGCAGTTTCGGGAGGGGGACTGGGACTTCCTGACGGACTACTACCAACCGAAGGGGGTGACGACCTCTCGATTGATCCGTGAGCTGATCTCGAAACACGTCGATACGCTGCGGGCACTCGAAGCCGCCACCCCCCTTCCGAAGATGGAGCCGTAACCCATGACCAACATTGCTGAGCTTTTTGCCCGCGATCCCCTCAAGCACACCCGCAAGGACGTCGAGGAGATTGTCGCCTACTTCCGCTCCACCCGGAAGGATTTCAAAGAGGCTGGTACTCGTGCCAAGGCTGTCGGTTCCGCCGCACCCAAGGCACTGACCGCCAAGGAGCAGGAGGCGAAGGCGACTGGCCTTTCGTTCGACCTGTGAGCGCGAAAGCTGAACGCTGGCGGAAGTACGCCTATCTCGGCCGGATCAAACAGGCCCGCAACATGCTGCTTTCCCTTTACAAGGAGCAGTTCATGACCGAGGGGCTGCGCAATGAGGTCGACAATCTTGAGCGGACTTTGGAGCGCCTGCAGCGCAAGGTCGACTTCGCCATCCGGGAGCACAAGAAATGAACAAGTCCTTCGACGCCAACGGCCTGCAGTTCGCATGGGACTCGTCCTCTCTCGAGCTCGCGATGGCTTGCCCGCGCAAGTACTACTACCGCATGATCGCCAACATTGCTCCGAAGGACTCGTCAGTCCATCTGATCTTCGGCGGCATCTATGCCTCGGCGCTGGAGCACTACTACAAGCACCGAGCCGAGGGCGAAACGCATGACGAGGCCCTGCATAGGGTCGTGGCTGAGGCCCTCATCAAATCGTGGGACAAGTCAACCGGCCAGCCCGTCGTGTTCGACGACGCCAAGAAAACCCGCTCGACTTTGATCCGCTCGATCGTGTGGTATCTCGAGGAGTTCGGCGACGAGTCCGAAGCGGCAATCACAACTGTGACCCTCGAAAGCGGCAAGCCCGCCGTCGAGCTTTCCTTCGCGCTTGAGTTCGGCGATGAGTTGCTCTATTGCGGCCACATTGACCGAGTTGTCGATTACATGGGCGGGCGCTTCTGGCTCGACAACAAGACCACGGGCCAGTCCTTGACGTCCTACTTCTGGCAGAAGTTTCAGATGTCGTCCCAGTTCATGGGCTACACATGGGCTGGTCAGACCATCCTTCGCAGCCCAATCCGGGGCGGCATCATCGACGGAGCCTCGATCCAGGTCGGCGCAACTCAGTTCGAGCGCCAGCCCATCACCTTCACCGCGGACCGGATTGAGGAGTGGCACGACAACGCGCTGTCCGTGATCAGCCTCATGCGCTCTTACACCGCGCTGCAGAAATTCCCCATGAACCTTGCATCGTGCGAGAATTACGGGGGCTGTCCTTACAAGCCCCTGTGCGCCTCGTCTCCGCGGGTTCGTGACTACTACCAACAGTCGAATTACGAGGCGGCTGTTTGGGACCCGCTTACTCCTCGTTAACCTGCCACCGAAAGGAAACATCATGCAATCTTTGGAACAAATGCTCCGCGGAGCGATTGGCGGCGAGCCTCGTGAACGCGGGCCGATGATGCCGAAGGCCGAAGCGCTCAACAAGATGCGCGCCCACGTTCAGGCTCTGGCCCGCCCCCTCGAGCACTTCGAGCCCGGCCAGGAAATCGCTGTCCGCCCTGGCTTTGGGCTGGAAATCTTCGAGGACGACACATCGCCTGCCTACGTTTTCATGCGCTACTTCAACGAGCCTATCAAGGGCCTTGAACTCGCACAGGAACCGGGCGACATTCGTGGACTGATGTGCCAACACGACTTCGACTGCATCGTCCTTCGCGTGTGTGAAGAGGGGCACGTGCATCAAGTCACCGCGTTCAGCGGCTGGTTCGAGGGGGCGGCGGAATGAGCTTCGCAGAAGTTGCCGGGCCGCGCCCGATTGGATCGACAACCGACGAAGCGCGCAGCGTTTTGAGCGGTCTGCTCGAACGCGCAGCCGCGATCGCCACGCTGGCAGAAGCTGTCGAGTCTCGCTACATGGGACCACAGCCGAAGAACGCTGGTGGGCCGTCGACACCGGCTGAAGTTATGGGCTTCTTCCAAGAACTGACTCAGACCGTCAACCGCACCCACCAGCAACTTGAACGGATCGAGTCCGTCCTTCGGAGTCTTTGATGGCCAGCGCTACCGAGTATTCCTCGTCCAAGTTTCGCAAGCTTCTCCTCATCGGCAACTCCGGTGCGGGGAAAACCGGAGCGCTTGCGTCCCTCGTCAAGGCGGGGTACAAGCTCCGCATTCTTGACCTCGATCAGGGCCTCGACGCCCTGATCAACCACGTGAAGGCTGACGACCCTGCGCGCCTGTCCCAGATCGACTTCCAATCGTTCCGGGATCAGGTGAAAATGACGGCAGCCGGACCCCAGGTCGTGAACCCGAAAGCGCTGACAAAATCTCTGAACGCCCTCGACAAGTGGGACGACGGGACTGAGCCGCGCAATTGGGGCAGCGACACGGTGTTCGTCCTCGACTCCCTTACTATGCTTGGGCGTCATGCCCTTGCTTGGGCCAAGCACTCCAACCCAGGGTTCAAAGACCCTCGGCTCTGGTATGTCCCCGCCCAAGGGGTTGTCGAGGACACCATCGCCAACCTCACCTCCGCCGACTTCCAGTGCAACGTCATTGTGATCAGTCACGTTGACCTGCGCGAGCAGAAGGACGGAACCGTGAAGGGATTTGCGATGGCGATCGGCGAGGCCCTCGGCCCGAAAATTCCGATCTACTTCAACACGGTTGTTCTTTCCGAGCCCTCCGGGACCGGGACGAACGTGAAGCGGAAGCTGAAGACCCTTCCGACCACAGTGCTGGACCTTAAAAATCCTGCGCCCATGAAGATGGCTGCCGAGTATCCGATCGAGACCGGGCTCGCTGACATCTTCAAGGTCCTCGAAGTTTAACCACCAGCCACAACAGGAGTATCCTCATGGCTAAATTCTCTGACGCCCTCGACCGCAGCATGGACGACATCAAGCGTCCCCCTCCGCTCCCGGTCGGGAATTATATCTTCCGCATCGCCAAGGTGCCGGAAGCTCCGCGGGAGATCGAGGGCAAGACCTTTGAAATCCTGAAGTTCCCGTGCCAGGTCGTGTCCGCGATGGACGACGTGGACCCTGATGATCTGGCCGCATTCGGCAAGGTTGAAGGTGCACCGATCTCGATGGACTTCATCTTCAACACCGACCCGAACGAGGAACGGGCCTACGAGCTGACGCTCAACCGGCTGAAAGAGTTCCTCGCCCGAGCCGGCGTCGAGGGCGCGACGATGAAGGAGCAGATTGCCCGCTGTGCCAACGCGCAGTTCATCGGTGAAGTGGCCCACCGGGCTGACCAGAACGACGCGAACAACGTCTACCCGGAAATCCGCAAGACGGCTGCGGTGTGATTTTTGAGGGGGCAGGTTCGCTTGCCCCCTTTCTTAATCACACAGAGGAGCCTCCCATGCACCGCGCAGACATGCTACGCAAAGCCGCCAGTCTCACGACCGGGGACCGCAACAAGACCTACGGGCATCCGTTCGACAACATGCAGGCAGCGGCCGATCTGATCACCGCCTATCTCAAGAACAAGTATGCTGAGGTCCTGGGCCAGAGCAACTTCGCCGTCACAGCTGAGGACGCGGCCCACTTCATGACCCTGCTCAAGATGGTCCGTACCATGCAGGGAAAATTCCACGCCGACAACTACATCGACTCTGCTTGCTACGAAGCAATCGCGGGTGAGTGTCGGTTCATCGACGAGTCGGACGAGCGGCCGGCAGAGCATCCGCTGGCCGCGGTCAGACCTGACCTCATTCAGGAACGCGGGCCTCTCCGCACATCAGACTTCTACCACGGCCCGATCCCGCCGAAGGAGGACCGCACGTGACCTCCGGCGTTTTCACCTCCTTCCCCGTCGCCGCGATCGTCGTCAATCGGGAGTCGCGGCAGCGGCGTGAGCTCAAGGACGTTCAGGTCCTGGCCGAGTCGATCCGTTCCCTCGGCCTGATCCATCCGATCATCGTCACCCGTGAGGGTGTTCTTGTCGCAGGCGAAACTCGTCTTGCGGCCGTCAAGCACCTCGGCTGGACTGACATCCCCGTGCAGTATGCGGACACCCTCGACGAGGTCGAGCTCCACTTGATCGAACTCGAGGAGAACATCAAGCGGACCGACCTCACGTGGGTCGAAAAGACGAAGGCGATCGAGACCTATCACCAGATGAAGTCTCGGCAGAACCCGGAGCACACAACCGAGGACACGGCTGTCGCTCTCAACATCACGCCTCAGTCCGTCAACCAGCACCTTGTTGTCGCGGCCGAGATCGAGAAGGACCCGAAGCTGGCCGAGATCGAAAACTTCTCGGCGGCGCGAAACCTCGTTGCTCGGAAGAACGAACGGGCTGGAGCAACCGCCCTCCGCGAAGCACTCACGCTCCCGACAATCACCATCCCTGAGGCAGGTGACGCCCCGATCGCTGCGCCCCCGCCTCGCCGGTTCGCCGAGCTCCGCAACGAGAACTTCCTCGAATGGATGAAACAGCCGCAAGACGAGCCCTTCAACTTCATCCACTGCGATTTCCCGTACGGCGTCAGCACTGGAGATAAGAAGGGGCAGTCAGCTGCAAAGACCCTCGGCACCTACGAGGACGGTGAGGATGTCTACTTCACCCTCCTCGACTCGATGCTGTTCTATCAGGACAACTTCATCGCCCCGTCCGCGCACATGCTCTTCTGGTTTTCAATGAACTACTACGAGGAGACCAAGCTGCGGCTTGAGCGGGCCGGGTGGAGCGTCAACCCAATGCCCCTGATTTGGGGGAAGTCAGACAACACAGGCATCATCCCGGACACGAACCGCGGGCCGAGGCAAATCTACGAAACCGCCCTGCTCTGCTCGCGCGGTGATCGGAAGATCGTCAGGCCCGTGGCGAACCTCGCATGGTTCCCGACGACGAAGGAGTACCACACCTCCGAGAAATCTCTCTCGATGCTCCAGCACTTCTTCCGTATGCTCGTCGATGAGTCCACTGTCATGCTCGACCCCACCTGCGGCAGCGGGATGGCGGTCAAGGCAGCCGAGTCTGCGGGGGCGCGTTTCTCCTTGGGCCTGGAACGCGATGTTGACTTTTACAACGGGGCGCGGCATAATCTGCGCTTGGGGGACTGAGTCAATGACCCGCATCATGATCGTAGGTGAAGCCTTCGGACAGGCCGAGGCCGAGGTCGGACAGCCTTTCGTCGGGCCGTCCGGTCACCTGCTCAACTCCCTCCTGCGCAAGGTCGGGATCGACAGGGACAAGTGTGTCGTCACGAACGCCTTCAACCTCCGTCCACCGGGCAACGACGTTGAGACCCTGCTTACGAAGGAGCAGTCACTCGCCGCTCCCGGCTGGCCGACATACGCCCCCAAGACCTGGGTCCATCGCGATTATGCTCTGCACTTGCAGAACCTCGACCTGCTTCGGCGGGACGTGAACCCGCACCTGATCGTTGCGCTTGGCGACACAGCCTTGTGGGCGCTTACCCATCAACGAGGGATCGCGCGCTATCGGGGCACCCCGCTCCCTTCGCACGACGGGCTGCACAAGGTGTTCCCGACATACCACCCCGCAGCCGTCCTGCGCAAATTCGCGCTCAAGCCCGTTGTGCAGATGGACTTTCACAAGGCAGCGCGCGAAGCCGCCTTCGCTGAAATCCGTCGGCCGCAGCGTTTCGTCTGGCTCGATCCGAGTCTCGAGGACATCGAAACTTTCTACAACCAGCACATTGTCCCGGCACCCTTCATCGCCGTTGACACCGAAACCAAAGCCGGCCAGATCACAGAGGTCGGCATTGCTACATCCCCGGTCGACGCCCTCGTCATTCCCTTTTGGGCTCGGTCCGCGCGGGACGGAAATTACTGGCCGAGCCCAAAGCACGAGCTTGCGGCGTGGAAGTGGGTCAAGCGCATCCTCGCTGAGAAGCCGACGGTCGGCCAGAACTTCCAGTACGACATGACCTACCTCTACGAGACGGTCAACATCCACTGTCCTCGTTTCATCGGCGACACCATGCTGATGCAACACGCGCTCGAGCCCGAACTCGAGAAGTCCCTTGGCTTCCTCGGCTCAATCTACACCGACGAGCCCGCGTGGAAATTCATGCGCGAGGGCGTAGGTACGCTCAAGAAGGAGGACTGAGATGCACCATCCTGACGACTTCTGCCGCACCTGCAGCGGCAAGGGACACTACTACGATAAAGACTACCGCCCAGGCA
>DATGWU010000186.1:0-5800 GCA_035299345.1 Rhizobium sp. | reverse complement strand
GGCGATGGCGGCGGCGCCCTCGCAGAGGCGTCGGGCGGCACTCTCTATCTCGATGAGGTCGAACTTCTGCCGCCGCAAGCACAGGCTCGTCTTCAGGTTCTTCTCGATGAGATGGCTGGTGATGAGATTGTGGCTTCGAAGGGCGTGAAGGCAGATGTGCGGATCATTGCTGCCACAAGAAAGCAACTGATCGATGTCGTGGCCGCCGGCGATTTCCGCGAAGAGCTCTTCTTCGGACTTGCCGTACTCGTTCTTAAGATCCCCCCTCTTCGAGAGCGCAAGGGAGACCTGGGCCCGCTCATCGATATGCTGCTTGAGCGCATCAATGAGCAAAGCGCAGATGAGCCCGGGTTTGAGAAGAAGACCCTTTCACCCGGGGCGAAGAATGTGCTGCTTCAGCGTCCCTGGCCAGGAAACCTCCGCGAACTTGAAAATTCTCTGCGCCGGGCCGCGATCTGGAGCGAAGGGTCTCAGATCACGGAAGACGATATCTGGGATGCCGTCTTTACCGCGCCGGCGCCGACAGGGACGCAGAACAGTATTCTTGATCAACCGATCGACGACGGCGTGAATCTACAGGAAATCATGGCGGAGGTTGCTAGGCATTACATCACGCGCGCGATCGCGCATGCCGAAGGGAACAAGACAAACGCAGCAAAACTGATTGGATTGCCCAGCTATCAAACGCTGACAAACTGGATGACGAAATATGGCGTATCCTAGGTTTGCAGACGTGCCGACTAATTGCGTCGGCGTGAGGCGGGACTTGCCGCGCCCCTTCATGCCTGAGGGGAGGCGATGATGAAGTCGCGCAACTTCGAGTTTCTCCGCCCGGAGTGGCAGGAGCTGGCGGAACTTGGCGCATTCGCTGAGGCCTACGCCCATGCTGACCCAGCGAGCGCGCTGGTGAAGCTGAGGCTCTTTGCCGAAAACCTCACGAAGGACATCTATCGGGACCTCCGCCTTCCCAAGCCGGACCAGGCGACATTCATAGATCTTCTGCGCAATGACGCGTTTTCGGCGATCGTGCCGAAGGTGGTTCTCGACAAGTTGCATGCGCTTCGCATCCACGGAAACAAAGCCGCGCATGGCCATCCCGCGAGCACGGCGAATGCCCTTTGGCTGATCAAGGAAGCGTTCGACCTCTCGCGCTGGATCTTCGTCCAGGCGCGCAAGGGCACACCTGATGAGTTGCCCAGGTTCGCAGAGGTTCCGCAGCCAGCTGACGACGAGACGAAGGGCAAGCTGAAGCGCGAAAAGCGCGAACTTCTCGAAAAGCTGGCGGGCCAGGAAGCTCAAATGGAGAAACTTCTCCAGGGGCTCGAGGACGCACGTGAAACAGCTACGGACGCTGAAAAGAAAGCTGCCGAAATCAAAGCTCTGGCTTCAACCGCCGCAGAAGCTGCGAACCTGCTGAAGTTCGACGAGGCCACCACGCGGGCCCGCATTATCGACAGCCTGATCGCGACCGCCGGCTGGAATGTTGCGGGCGGCGACGCCAGCACAAGTGAAGTCGGCAAAGAGGTCGAGGTCCCGTCCCAACCAACTGCGAGCGGCATTGGATATGCCGACTATGTGCTCTGGGATGATGACGGCACGCCGCTGGCAGTTGTTGAAGCAAAAAAGACGTCGGTCGATCCTGAAACCGGCCGGCAACAGGCAAAACTTTACGCGGACGGTCTGGAGAAAGTTCACGGGCAACGTCCCGTGATCTTCTACACCAATGGTTACGACATCTGGATGTGGGACGACGCCGGCGGCTACCCGCCGCGGAAGGTCTATGGATACTATTCCAAGGACAGTCTTCAGTACCTGGTCAAGTTCCAGCGCAAGAGCCGGAAGGCGCTCAATACGGTCGAGCCGCGTTCCGACATCGTCAATCGGCTCTACCAGATCGAAGCGATCAAGCGCGTGTCGGAGCGGTTTACCGGAAACCACCGCAAATCGCTTGTCGTACAGGCCACCGGCACCGGTAAGACCCGCGTTGCCATTGCACTGACAGAACTTCTGATCCGGGCGGGATGGGTCAAACGCGTGCTCTTCCTGTGCGACCGACGCGAGCTCAGGAAGCAAGCCAAAAACGCTTTCGGAGATTTCCTCGGCTCGGAGCCCATCAGGGTGGTCAGCGGACGGATCGACAGCTCTGCAAAGGAACGCATCTTCATCGCAACGTATCCGGCGATGAAGAAGGTGTTTCAGTCATTCGATGTGGGGTACTTCGATCTCATCATCGCCGATGAATCCCATCGAAGCATCTACAATGTCTATGGCGACATTTTCACGTACTTCGACAGCCTTCAAATCGGTCTGACAGCGACACCCGTCGACTTCGTGACGCGCAGCACCTTCGATTTGTTCCAGTGCGAAGGGCAGCTACCAACCGCAAACTACGACCTCGAGGAAGCCGTCCGCGAGGGGTTCCTGACGCCGTTTGAGGTGTTTGAGCACACGACCCAGTTCATGCGCGAAGGGATCACGCTCGACACTCTGACAGCCGAGCAGATCAAGGAACTCGAAGATCAGGGCGAAGACCCATCCCAATATGATTTCGCGGCCGACCAGATCGACAGTGTGATCTACAACAAGGACACCAACAGGGCGATCTTGCGGAACCTGATGGAGAATGGGTTGCGGGATGCGACGCGGCAGACCCCCGGAAAGAGCATCGTCTTCGCGCGCAATCATCAGCACGCCGTCCTGCTCCGGCAGCTCTTTGATGAGATGTACCCCCAGTATGGCGGCCGCTTCTGCCAGGTCATTGACAACTATGATCCGCGTGCCGAGCAACTGATCGATGACTTCAAGGGCAATGACGACGGCAAGAACGACGAGCTAACCATCGCGATTTCGGTCGACATGCTCGACACCGGTATCGACATCCCGGAGATCCTAAACCTCGTGTTTGCGAAGCCCGTCAAATCGCCTGTGAAGTTCTGGCAGATGATTGGGCGCGGCACGCGGCTCTGCGAAGACCTGTTCGGACCCGGGCAGCACAAGACCGTGTTCCGGATCTTTGACCATTGGGGGAACTTCGAACGCTTCGAGACGGGCTATCGGCCGGCGGAACCCACGCAGTCCAAATCACTGATGCAGCTCGTCTTTGAGGAGCGCATCAATCTGGCTGAGCTGGCGTTGAAGAAGAGTGAAATCGCGGCTTTTGATGCTATCATCGAGCTGATCGGCAAGGACATCGACGACCTGCCGGAAGACTCTGTCGCAGTCCGCGAAAAGTGGCGCGAGAAGCGGTCGCTTGGGGCGCCGGATACCCTGCAGGCCTTTGCGCCGGCGACCGTCGTCGCCTTGCGTCAGATGATCGCGCCGCTCATGCAGTGGCGAAACATCCGCGGACACGGTGACGCCTATGCGCTCGACCTACTGATTGCACGTATTCAGATTGCCGTCATGCGGCAATCCAACACGGTCGGAGATCTTAAGATCGACATGCTGGAACACCTTGGTGCGCTTCAGATGCACCTGAACCCCGTCCGGGAGAAGGCCGCGGTCATCAAGACCGTCAAATCGGATGCGTTCTGGGACAATCTCACTGTCGAAAAGCTCGAAGAAGTCAGAACGCCGCTTCGTGAAATCATGCGGTACAGGCAGCGCACGTCGGGCCCGGCAGTGCCGCCAAAGATCATCGATGTCACTGAGACAGCGTCCGAGGTTCAGTCAGGCCGCCGCAAGATCAGTCTCGATGCGGTGAACATGAAGGCCTACCGACAGGTCGCCGAAGAGGAGCTGCGGAAGCATTTCGACGAGAACCCGACGCTTCAGAAGATCAGCCGCGGCGAGCCGGTCGCCGAAGGTGACATCCAGAAGCTCGTGTCGCTGATCCTGGCTCAGACACCAGGCATCAACCGGGAGATCCTCGAGGAGTTCTTCTCTGAGACGGCGACCCCTCTGGATTTCGTCATCCGCTCTATCATTGGTCTCGATCCCGAAACGGTTGAGGCGAAGTTCGCGGACTTTGCGAGGACGCACCCAGGCCTGAAAGCAAAACAGACGCGTTTCCTTGGTCTGCTGAAGAATCACATTGCCCGCTACGGCTCGATCACCCGCGCGAAGCTCTATGAGGACCCCTTCACAGTCATCGATGCGGACGGCCCAGATGGTGTCTTTGACAATGAAAAAGACGTCGATGAACTAATGGAAATTGTCGACCAGTTTGCGCCGCCCGCGACAATGAGCGGCGACGAACAAGAAGCCTCTGAAAGGACGAAAGACCGATGATTACAGGTGCCCTCAAACGCGACATCGACGCGCTCTGGACGGAATTCTGGCAAGGCGGGATTACGAACCCCCTCACGGTGATCGAGCAGGTTACCTTCCTCATGTTCGCGCGCCTTCTCGACATCAACGAGACCCGCGATGAAAACCGACTGAAGCGAGCAGGCAAGCGTGACACGCCTCCGCGTTTCAAAGAGGACGAACAGCATCTGCGCTGGTCGCGGTTCCGACACCTCGGCGCCGAAGAAATGCTGCCGCTCGTTCGCGACGAGGTCTTTCCGCACTTCCGGATGTCGTCCGCCAGCGGCGCCGCATTCGCGGAATTCATGAAAGACGCGCAGCTGATGATCCAGAAGCCGAGCCTTCTGGTGAAGGCGGTCAATATGATCGACAAGCTGCCGCTGACCGCAGGGGATACCAAAGGCGATCTCTACGAATACCTGCTCAGCAAGCTGACCACCGCCGGCATCAACGGGCAGTTCCGCACGCCGCGCCATATCATCAAGTTGATGGTGCAACTGCTCGACCCACAGCCGGACGAGACGGTAGGTGACCCGTCGGCGGGCACTGGGGGCTTCCTCGTCGAGACGATGCAGTACCTGATGAAGGAACACACCTCCGAGGAAGGCATCATCGAGGAAACCGACCCCGAAACCGGCAAGACCGAGAAGATCTACACTGGCGATCTTCTGGAAGATCACCGCGATCACATCCGCAGCAAGATGTTCCACGGGTTCGACTTCGACGCGACGATGCTTCGGATTGCGGCGATGAATCTGATGCTGCACGGCGTGGATGATCCCGACATCCACTACCAGGACACGCTCAGCACGGGCTTCAGCGACAAGTACCCGCAGGCCGCAAGCGGAGGCTTTGACGTGATCCTCGCCAACCCGCCGTTCAAGGGCAGTCTGGACTTCGAGGACGTGCATCCCGGTCTGCTGCGCAAGGTGAAGACGAAGAAGACGGAACTGCTCTTCCTCGTCCTGATCCTGCGCATGCTGAAGACTGGCGGGCGGTCGGCGACCATTGTCCCGGATGGGGTCCTCTTCGGGTCATCGACCGCCCATGTTGCGCTGCGCCGGCAGCTTCTGGACGAAAACCAGCTCGAGGCTGTCATATCGCTGCCCAGTGGTGTGTTCAAGCCATACGCCGGTGTCTCGACAGGCATCCTGGTCTTCACCAAGGGCGGTCGGACCGATGACGTCTTCTTCTACGATGTCCAGGCCGACGGGTTCTCCCTCGATGACAAGCGAGATCCGATCGAAACAAACGATCTGCCGGGTTGCTTGGAGGCTTGGAAGAAGCGCGATCCGCAGAGGGATACGGATCGGACGCAGAAGGCGTTCTTCGTGCCGGCCGAAGAGATCCGACAGTCGAACTATGACCTGTCGCTAAGCAAATACAAAGAGCGCCTTTACGAGGAGGAGGCTTATGATCCCCCAGCCGAGATACTGGCGCGGATGAAAAGTCTAAACGACGACATTGCGGCAGACCTCGCCGAGCTTGAAGGACTGCTCGGATGACCTCGACAATACCATTAGGCGAACTTGTCACGATCCGGGGAGGTGGC
>DATGWU010000185.1:0-2434 GCA_035299345.1 Rhizobium sp. | reverse complement strand
GCCGGTCCTGGAGGAGAAGAAATCCATCCCGACCAGTACGGCCGCATCAAGCTGTGGTTCCCCTGGGACCGCAAGGCGAAGAAGGACGGCTCTGACACCTGCTGGGTGCGCGTGGCGCAGAACTGGGCGGGCTCCACCTGGGGCGGCCAGATCATCCCGCGCATCGGCATGGAGGTAATGGTCGCCTTCATCGACGGCGATCCGGACCGGCCCTTGGTGACCGGCGTCGTGCCGAACCCGGCCAACGCCGTACCTTACGACTTACCGGCAAACAAGACGCGCACGGTGATGCGGTCCAACACGCACAAGGGCACCGGCTTCAACGAGATGACCTTCGAGGATGAGGCCGGCCGGGAGAACATGTTCTTCCACGCCCAGAAGGATCAGACGACGCGCGTCCTGAACGACCGGACCAAACGCATCGACCGGCACGAGGTGGCGTCCATAGGCGGCAACCGCGCGGTCGAGGTTTCCGGTAACCAGAAACACGAAGTCGGCGGATCGATGAACACGGTTGTCGGCGGTACCGGACCCATGGCGATGGCGCTGATGAGCGCCGTGCAGGGACTGGCAGGACAGACGTCTAGCCTGCTTTCGACTGCTGGCCAGATCGCCGGCGGTGGAGGCCCGAGCCTCGCCGCATTCGCCGGCACGCTTGCCTCGTCGGCACTCGGTTTTCTCAGCATCGGGGGTCTCGGCAGCCGCCAGGGCGTCGTCTCCGGCTCAAGCCCACGAGCCGACGCGGGTACAGCTCTTGCCACTTCCGGTACGGGGGTCGGCTCGGATGCCTCAGGCCTGTTCCCGATGCCCGGCATCATGAACACGGTTGTTGGTTCCTTCCAGTCGACCAGCGTCGGCGTTGCCAAGGCTGAGCAGATCGGCATGAGCAAGGTGACCAATATCGGCCAGACGGAGATGATCAACGTCGGCAAGCAGCAGAACCTGACGATCGGCAAGATCCAGAGCGTCACGATCGGTGAAGAGCAGAATGTCAATATCGGCAAGGCTCAGGGCACTGTCGTCGGTGAGAAGATCACCGTCAATGTAGGCAAGCTTTATGGCCTGGTCGCCGGAGAGAAATACCGCGGGGAATCGAAGGTCTGGGAGGTGTTTGCGGAAGACAAGATCTTCCTGTCTGCGCCCGGAGGCTACATCGAGATCAACAAGACCGGCATCCGCCTTTACGCATTGAAAATCGATATCGAAGGCAATCAAATCAACTTCAAGAAAGGCGGCCCAGGTCAGCAACCGTCCTGCCTGCGGCAGATGTCGAAGTCGTCCACGCCGTTTGTAAGGATGTGATGATGGAAGCAACGCCTATAATCGATCTGCCGGACATCGCCGAATCCGCTCGCGTCCTGAGGCAAACCGTCGACGAGATGAGCGGGCCCGTTACTGTCGTGCTGGATGGGGGCGCCTTTGACGATCTGCCGGTCGCACTTGCCTCCGAAGCGATCTCCTGCCGTTCGCTGTTCCTGGAGGGAGTACCTTTCGATTTTCGCCGCGCAGGGCCATGGATGGCCGAAGTTTCCACGGCGTCGATGCGGTCGCATGTCGAGTGGCTTGATACGCATCACAACTGCGCGGTCTATTGGTCGTGCCCTGCAGGAACGGATGCCCTCTACCGTCACCTCAGGACGCTGAACGAGGTCATGATCCCACGTGAAGGCGGAGAGGACAGACGCCGGGGCGGAGCGGAAAAACAGCGCTATGAGCGGGTTCTCTTCCGGCATTGGGATCCTAATGTCCTTGGCGCGGTGCTGCCGATCCTGACGAGATCGCAGTTCGTCCGCTTTTTGGGGCCAGCAGATGGCGTCGTCTTCAACGGGCCGGATTATGGCGGCGTTCGGCGGGCGCGTAAGGCCGACAATATGCCGGATGCGTCCATCGGTCCGCTCCGGCTCGAGCCGGACCAGATGGAGAGGTTGAAGGCCGCCATGCTTCATTCGTCGCGGCTGCGGATTGCGCGGTTCCTCAAAAAGAACACGCCACCTCATTTTTCGGGCGTGGATGACAATTTCGTCTGGGGCGCGACACTTGCCAGCGAGCGAACCGCCGATGAACTCGGCATCCGGACTGAGCGCGGGCGAGCACGCTGGGCCTATGTGATGGTCATTTCCGACGGCCATGCCGCGGAACTTCCGGAAGTGCGGAGCTTCATCCAGGAGAAGGGAGCGTCGCCCGACACGAGGGTGAAGGAACTGATCGGCCACACTGTTGATGCACTTCGCTCCGGCAATATCGTCAATGGAGCAGCGTCATGACCTCGGTGGCGGTCGGAACCGTAGGCCAGGTCGGTGGCCAAGTCGCCGGCGGTGTTCTGGGCGGGGCCATTGGAGGCGTGCTCGGTGGACCTGTTGGAGCCTGGATCGGCCGCGCGATCGGATCGAGAGTCGGCGGCATGGCGGGCCGCGCGGCAGCGGAAGCCATCGCG
>DATGWU010000184.1:0-50976 GCA_035299345.1 Rhizobium sp. | reverse complement strand
GTCGTCCGAGCCACAAGACATCAGTTCCTTCACCTGGAACCTGCAGTTCCGCGAAGCCCGCCCGCTTCCAGAAATGCGCTCCCTTGGCGTTGGCTGGACTGACGCCGACATGTGCCGCACGAACGCCGCATGCAGCCGCCGCGGTGGCCCAGCGGTCCAGAAGCGCGGACCCGATGCCCCGACCTTGCAGCCTCGGCAGTACGTTCATGTGCAGATGTGCAGGATAGTCCTTGCACACCGCCGCGGGATCCGACTTCGGATGATGGACGAGATGCGCCAGACATTGATCCGGCGTCCATGTCGGACGATCCGTCTCATCGGGATCGGCATATCGCCGCCGCAAAGGTGGCCACCAGTCCCGCTCAAGGCGCTTCTCCCACGATGTAGTATCTTCAGTGCCAACGACATAGCCGCCGACACCTTCCTCATCGACGACGACGAAGGCGAGACGTGGTTCGAGGAGGACATAGGGCGCCGCGTAGATATGGCCGATCAACTGCGGATCCGAATAGAGTCCCGATGCGTCACGACCGGAATCGCCCGTGGCGAGACAGATCCCGCAAACCGCGTCGAGATCGTCCGCGCGGGCCGGTCGGATAAGCACCATGCCCCCTCACCTTTCCGATGAAATGACAGCTGAATGTAGCCCGAATGCTAGGTGACGGATCGTGGCACCACAAGGCCGCTTCAAGCGGGTGGAGAATCTCGCTGAACCTTCGGTCGCCCGTGGCGGAAAGGTGCGTTCCGGGCGGAACGGGCGCACCTTCTTGCCGCTCACCCGGCTGGCGTCAACGTGACGGAGGTGCCGGTGGCTGCAAGATTGAGCCCGATCTGCCCGGTGATGCTGATCGTTTGGAGATGGATCGACCCGGACGTCCCGCCGACGAGAATGTTGGCTCCGACGCCTGCGCCGACGGTCGCCTCGGCAGTGGCTCCCTGGTAGAGGCCACCGAGCGAGCCGAGGTGATATCCGGCCGTGGGGGCAAACACTGCCCAGACCAGCCGGCTGCGCGTCGTGAAGCCGACATCGATGCCCATCTTGCGCACGACCCCGACATAGCGGTCGAGCGGCTCGCTCCCGATTGCGGACGTGAAGACGCATTCCACATCCTTGGCGGACCCCAGCACGTAGCCGACGCCGCCGCCGATGCTGCAGTCGAGGTAACCGATCCGGACCCCGCCGGTCGGTCCGCTGTCGTGAAAGGTCGGCGCCGGCTCGGACCGAGCGACGGCATCTGCCGAGACTGCGGAACCCGCACTCGTCACAACCGGCAGTACGGCAAGAGCCGCAGCAAGTGTCTTCTGCATCCCTGTTACTCCTTTGTTGGCTTCGATGCCCGCAATTGGGTCCCTGCCCGAAGCAGCGGGGCAGTGTTGGGGAACGCATGTGGCGAAAGAATGATCCGGTGAGGCGCAACACGAGGTTGCACGAAGAAGGAAGGTCGGACGACAACCCTCCGGCCGGACGCGTCCCGTCAGGCGCGCAGACCCGGCGCCTCCTGTCCGGTGCGTTCGACGTATTCGACATACCCACCGCCGTATTGGTGGATGCCGTCCGGTGTGAGTTCCAGCACGCGATTGGAAAGCGCCGACAGGAACCGGCGATCGTGGGAGACGAACAGCATCGTGCCCTCGTAAGCCGAGAGCGCCCTGATCAGCATCTCCTTCGTATCGAGATCGAGGTGGTTGGTCGGCTCGTCGAGAACGAGGAAGTTCGGCGGGTCGAACAGCATCGCGGCCATCACCAGCCGCGCCTTCTCGCCGCCAGAGAGCACCCGGCACCGCTTCTCGATGTCATCGCCCGAAAATCCGAAACAGCCGGCGAGCGCCCGGAGCGGCGCCTGCCCCGCCTTCGGAAAGCGTTCCTCCAGCCATTGCAGTATGGTGCTGTCGCCATCGAGCAGGTCCATTGCGTGCTGGGCGAAATAGCCGAGCTTGACGCCTGCGCCGAGCGAGACGTTCCCCTTGTCCGGCGCGGCAGTGCCGGTGACCAGCTTGAGCAACGTCGACTTGCCGGCACCGTTGATGCCCATAATGCACCAGCGTTCGCGTCGCCGAACCATGAAATCGAGACCGTCATAGATCGTCCGGCTGCCATAGGTCTTGTGGACGTTCTTGAGATTGACCACGTCTTCGCCGGAGCGTGGCGCCGGCAGGAATTCGAATGCAACCGTCTGTCGCCGACGCGGCGGTTCGACGCGGTCGATCTTTTCAAGCTTCTTCACCCGGCTCTGAACCTGCGAGGCGTGAGAGGCACGGGCCTTGAAACGCTCGATGAACTTGATCTCCTTGGCCAGCATCGCCTGCTGGCGCTCGAACTGTGCCTGCTGCTGCCTCTCGTTCAGCGCCCGCTGTTCTTCATAGAACCCGTAATCGCCGGTATAGGTCGTCAACGTGCCCCCATCGATCTCGATGATCTTGGTGACGATCCGGTTCATGAACTCCCGGTCATGGGATGTCATCAACAGCGCGCCGTCATAGCCTTTCAGGAATTCCTCCAGCCAGATCAGGCTTTCGATATCGAGATGGTTGCTGGGTTCGTCGAGCAGCATGACGTCCGGGCGCATCAAAAGGATACGGGCAAGCGCCACGCGCATCTTCCAGCCACCCGACAGACTGGCGACGTCGCCATCCATCATCTCCTGGCTGAAGCTCAGTCCCGCCAGAACCTCGCGGGCGCGCCCCTCCAGCGCATAACCATCGAGTTCCTCATAGCGCGCCTGCACCTCGCCATAGCGCTCGATGACCGCATCCATTTCATCCATGCGGTCCGGATCCGACATCGCCGCCTCCAGCTGGCGAAGCTCCGAAGCCACAGCGCTGACCGGCCCTGCCCCTTCCATCACCTCGGCGACGGCCGACCGTCCAGTCATCTCGCCGACGTCCTGGTCGAAATAGCCGATCGTCACACCCTTCTCGACGGAGACCTGCCCCTCATCGGGCAGTTCCTCGCCGGTAATCATCCGAAAGAGCGTCGTCTTCCCCGCCCCGTTCGGCCCGACAAGACCGATTTTCTCGCCGCGGTTCAACGCCGCCGAAGCTTCGATGTAGAGGATGCGGTGGCTGTTGGACTTGCTGATATTGTCGATACGGATCATTGGGGAGAACAGGCCTGGTTGGTTGCGGGCACCCGTATGGCATGGGCAAGCGCAACTGTCACGCAGACGCACGCAACGTGATCACTGTCGCGGCGGTAGCGGCGCGCGAGATCATCGATCACGAGGTACGTGTCAGGCGAGCCAAACGGAGCGCTTGGTAGATCTGGAAGAACCAACCAGTATCGGAACACAGCGTCGGAGAACGCAGCTTACTGGTTTGTTTTGTCCGATGGCGGAGAGGGTGGGATTCGAACCCACGATACGGTTGCCCGTATGCCGCATTTCGAGTGCGGTGCTTTCGACCACTCAGCCACCTCTCCGGTCACATTGGTCGGCGCGATTTGTGCGCGGGCTGTCTCATAGCGACGAAAATCCGGCCTGACAAGGGTGAATATCAAATCGCCCAAAGCTTTTGCCTTGACAGTTTTTTGCGCCTCACGTATGCGGACGGTGAATTAGGCATGGGCTAACTGTGCCTTGATTTCTCTGGCCCTTTGGACAGAGTTCGCCGGCAGGTATGAATGGTTCTTCGTGAGCCGAACAGGCCTGCTCCATCCGACTGGCAAAAAGACGGCCGTCCCGCACGGGCAGAGCCGGAACGAACATGAAAGGACAAAAAATGTTCGCAGTCATCAAGACCGGCGGTAAGCAGTACCGCGTTGCAGCCAATGACGTGCTGACCATCGAAAAGCTGGAAGCCGCCGCTGGCGACAAGATCGAATTCACCGAAGTCCTCGTGATCGGCGAAGGCGCCGACGCCAAGATCGGCGCTCCCTTCGTAAAGGGCGCCAGCGTCAAGGCGGAAGTTGTCGAGCATAACCGCGGCAAGAAGGTCATCGCCTTCAAGAAGCGCCGCCGCCAGAACTCCAAGCGTTCGCGCGGCCATCGCCAGCACCACACGGTCGTCCGCATCACGGACATCGTTGCGGCTTAACGGTTCACGGGTACTTAAGGTTTAAAGGAGAAGTCCAATGGCACACAAAAAAGCTGGCGGTTCCTCGCGCAATGGTCGCGATTCCGAATCCAAGCGCCTTGGCGTGAAGAAGTTCGGCGGCGAAGTCGTCATTCCGGGCAACATTATCGTTCGTCAGCGCGGCACGCAGTGGCATCCCGGCGCCAACGTCGGCATGGGCAAGGACCATACCCTCTTTGCACTCGCCGCCGGTAATGTCGCCTACCGTACCAAGGCCAATGGCCGCGTGTACGTGTCGGTCATGCCGAAAACGGCAGAAGCAGCGGAATAAGCCGGTAACGCTCTAAACAGCCGGCGTCACATCGACCCGGCTGGACGTAACAGGTTCAGGAAAAGCCAAGAAGGGGAGATGGGGCGCCACCCAACTCCCCTTTTCTTTTGCGCTTTTTTACTCGAAGGAGGACTGAACCATGCAAAGTGAGCTGTTAAGGGACGACCAGTACCGGTCGCCCAAGGACCGGCTGAGGCCGGATCGGTTAAGGAGCGATTGCCCTGTCCTGTTGTCGCAGAGGCTCGTCATGCGCGCGCCCCACGAAGAAGACATCGACGCCCTTTCCCATCTCGCCAACAACGCCGCCGTCGCGACCATGGTGTCGCGGATGCCTCATCCCTACACGGCAAAAGACGCCGCCGACTTCGTGCGACGCTCCAATCTCGGCGAGATCGGCAAGTGCGTCTACGCGATTACGAAGGCGGAGAACGGCGCGTTCCTGGGCTGCTGCGGGCTGGAGCCGCATCAAAGCGATCCCGAGACACTCGAGATCGGCTACTGGCTCGGCCAGCCTTATTGGAACCAGGGCTATGCGACCGAAGCAGCACATGCGCTCATCGACATGGCATTCCGCACCCGGGAGATCCGTTTCATCGACGCCCGCTGCCGCGTGACGAACATCCCATCCCGGCGCGTGATCCAGAAGTGCGGCTTCCAGTTCCAGGGATCCGGAATGGTCGGCAGCCTTGCGCTCGGCGGCATGGTACCGGTCGAGTGGTACCGGCTGGATCGGAAGACCTGGATGTCTCTGAAGAGCTGGGGGGAAATGCGATGAACGCGCTGCTCCCCAGAGACGCGTCCTCGCTTCCCGGCCCCTGCCCGATCATTCGTACCGGGCAGCTGGTGCTGCGCCCGCACAAGATGAGCGATGCCCCCGCGATTGCCGAATCCCTTGGCGATTTTCAGGTCGCACGCATGCTGGCGCGGGTCCCCGTGCCGTTCGACCTGCAAGACGCCACCGACTGGCTGAACCGCACCGGAGCCGTTGCGACACCCGACTGGTCATTCGCCATCACCACGGGCGACGATGTCCATATCGGGGCGGTTGCCATCGAGCTTAGAAACGGGCGATGGCATCTCGGCTACTGGCTGAACCGTTACTTCTGGGGAAGAGGAATCATGAGCGAGGCGGTCGCGGCAGGGATTGATCGCTTCTATCGGCGCATGCCGGAGGCGATCATCCATTCCGGGGCGTTCGCGGACAACACGGCATCGCTCAAAATTCAGGAGAAGCTCGGCTTCTCGATCATGCGCTGTGACGACCTCTACAGCCGCGCACGGGGAGCAATGACACCCCATATCGAAACCAGGCTTGTCCCGGCGAGTTTCCGCCGCCCGGCATGCCTGTAGACTGGCAGACAGCGGCCATTGCCGGACGGTCGGGTGCCGTCCGGCAACATCAAGCCAAAGCAGAAAGCGATCATGCCTTTCAGCAGGATCGAATTTCACACCGACGACAATGCCAAACTGAATGTTGTAAGTCGCGAAGTTCGCGATACTCTTTGACCTTCGGACAAACGGCCTATATCGATGGCCCGCAAAATCCGCCCATTCCGACAGTTGATCCATGGCAGTGCGATGAAATTTCTCGACGAAGCAAAAGTCTACATTCGATCCGGTGACGGCGGTGCCGGCAGCGTTTCTTTCCGACGTGAGAAGTTCATCGAGTTCGGTGGCCCCGACGGCGGCGACGGCGGGCGTGGCGGCGACGTCTGGGTGGAAGCCGTGAACGGTCTCAACACTCTGATCGACTTCCGGTTCCAGCAGCATTTCAAAGCGAAGACCGGCCAGCACGGCATGGGCCGCAACCGGACCGGAGCCAATGGCGGCGACGTTACCCTGAAAGTGCCGGTCGGAACGCAAATCTTCGAGGAAGATAACGAGACGCTGATCGTCGACATGGTGCGCGAAGGCCAGCGCTTCCGGCTGGCCGCCGGCGGCAATGGCGGATTCGGCAACGCGCATTTCAAGTCGTCGACCAACCAGGCGCCCAACTGGGCCAATCCAGGCCTTGAGGGCGAGGAGAAGACGATCTGGTTGCGGCTGAAGCTCATCGCCGACGTAGGCCTTGTGGGACTTCCGAACGCCGGAAAATCCACATTCCTGGCGACCTGCACGCGCGCACGGCCGAAGATTGCCAATTATCCGTTCACAACGCTTCATCCGAACCTCGGTGTGGCAACCGTCGACGGACGGGAATTCGTCCTCGCTGACATTCCGGGTCTGATCGAGGGCGCGCATGAGGGCGTCGGCATCGGCGACCGCTTCCTCGGCCATGTCGAACGTACCCGCGTACTCCTGCATCTCGTTTCGGCGCAGGAGGAAAACGTCGGCAAGGCATACAAGACGGTAAAGCACGAGCTCGAAGCCTATGGCGGCGGCCTCGTCGAGAAACCGGAGATCGTCGCACTTTCGCAGATCGACGTGCTCGACGATGCGGAGTTGAAGAAGAAGGCGGCAGCGCTCAAGCGCGCCTCGGGCAAGACGCCATTGCTGCTTTCGGCCGTGACCGGCAAGGGGATGACCGAGGCACTGCGCGCCCTGCGGGGCGTCGTCACGGGCGACAGCGAGTCCGAAGCGGAAATCCCCGAGCGTGCCCACAAGAAGCGTAAACACGACGAGGTGGTCGAGGACGACGATCAATGACAACCGGCGAAAGATCCCTGTCGCGTTACCGTCGTGTCGTCATCAAGATTGGCTCGGCTTTGCTCGTCGACCGCAAGAGCGGTCTCAGATCCTCATGGCTCGACGCGATTTGCCAGGACATCGCCGATCTGAAGGCGAAGGGAGTGGACGTACTCGTCGTTTCTTCCGGCGCCATCGCGCTTGGGCGAACCGTTCTCGACCTACCGTCCGGTGCGTTGAAACTCGAGGAGAGCCAAGCGGCCGCAGCCGTGGGACAGATTTCTCTCGCACGCGCATGGTCGGAGAGCCTGTCGCACTTCTCGATCGTCGCCGGCCAGATCCTGTTGACGCTCGGTGACACCGAGGAACGACGGCGCTATCTCAACGCTCGCGCCACCATCAACCAGCTTCTGAAAATCGGTGCGGTACCGATCATCAACGAGAACGACACAGTCGCGACCACCGAAATCCGCTACGGCGACAACGACCGGTTAGCTGCACGCGTTGCCACCATGGCAGGCGCCGATCTCCTGATCCTGCTCTCCGATATCGACGGCCTCTACACAGCACCACCGCATCTCGACGCGAATGCGCTCTTTCTCGAAACCGTTGCCGAGATTACACCTGAGATCGAAGCGATGGCCGGTGGTGCCGCCTCGGAACTCTCGCGAGGCGGCATGCGCACGAAGATCGATGCAGGCAAGATCGCCACTGCGGCGGGTTGTGCGATGATCATCGCGTCCGGCAAGACCGATAATCCGATCCGCGGGATTGTCGAAGGCGCACGCCACTCGTGGTTCGCCCCGTCCCCGGCCCCCGTGACGGCGCGTAAGACCTGGATTGCAGGACAATTGCAGGCTGCGGGCGAACTCCATGTCGATGCCGGAGCGCAAACCGCACTACGCGCCGGCAAGAGCCTTCTGCCGGCAGGCGTAAGAAAGGTCGTCGGCCAGTTCAGCCGTGGCGACACCGTAAGCGTCATCGGAGAACAGGGCCGGGAGATCGCTCGCGGGCTGGTATCCTACGACGCTGACGAGGCTCGCAAGATCACCGGCAGAAAGTCCGGAGAGATCGAGGAGATCCTCGGCTATGCCGGGCGTGCCGCGATGATCCACCGCGACGATCTCGTGATGACTGATGCCGCACGCAAGAACGCTGACGCCTCCGCGAAGAACAAGGACAAGGCCAATGCTTGATGCAGTTGCCACTTCTGACGACATTCAAGCACTGATGCTCGACATTGGTTCTCGCGCCAAAGCGGCAGCCCGGCCGCTCGCAATCGCGACGACAGAACAGAAGAACCGCGCACTGCACGCCATGGCGCAGGCGATCGTCGACAGCACGGAGTTGATTCTCGCCGCCAACGCCATCGATGTCGAAAATGGCAAGGCTTCGGGCCTGACAGGTTCCTTCATGGATCGCTTGACGCTTGATGCCGGCCGGGTCGCAGCGATCGCCCAAGGCATACGTGAAGTCGCGGCGCTCAAGGATCCCGTGGGCGAGGTCATTGCCGCGTGGGATCGCCCCAACGGCCTTCATATCGAGCGCGTGCGCACGCCCCTCGGCGTCATCGGCGTCATCTATGAAAGCCGCCCGAACGTCACGGCCGATGCCGGAGCGCTCTGCCTCAAGGCCGGCAATGCCGTTATCCTCCGGGGAGGCTCTGACTCAGCCCGTTCTTCGCATGCCATCCATGCCTGCCTTGCGAAGGGCCTCCGATCGGCGGGCCTTCCGGAGGACGCGATCCAGCTGGTGCCGGTGACCGACCGCGCGGCCGTCGGGGCAATGCTCGCCGGCCTCGGAGGTTCCATCGACGTGATCGTACCACGGGGTGGCAAGAACCTGGTCGCGCGGGTCCAGTCGGAAGCCCGCGTACCCGTATTCGCGCACCTGGAAGGTCTCTGCCATGTTTATGTCGATCGCTCCGCCGATCTCGAAATGGCCAGGAAGATCGTGCTCAACGCGAAGATGCGACGTACCGGTGTCTGTGGCGCCGCCGAGACCCTTCTGGTCGACCGTGCCGCCGCCAGCACGCACCTCGCTCCGATTCTGGAAACGCTGACACAGGCCGGCTGCGAGCTTCGCGCCTCACCGGAGGTGCGAGCTATATTTCCGGCTGCAACGCAGGCTACGGAAGAGGATTGGCGGACGGAATATCTCGACGCCGTGATCGCGGTCACACTCGTGGACGGTGTGTCTGGTGCGATAGAGCATATCGCCCGGTATTCATCCAATCACACGGAGGCCATTGTCGCCGAAGATCCGCAGACAGTTGAGCGGTTCTTCAACGAAGTTGATTCCGCGATCCTCCTGCATAACGCATCCACGCAGTTTGCCGACGGCGGCGAGTTCGGAATGGGAGCGGAAATCGGGATTGCCACCGGAAAGATGCACGCTCGAGGTCCCGTCGGTGTGGAACAGCTGACATCATTCAAGTACCGGGTTCGCGGCACCGGACAGGTCAGGCCCTGACGTGCAAGAGGCGATCGCCCATCACTACCGGTTCATGCCACACGTGGAGCGCGGCATGGTCGTCGGACTGTTCGGCGGATCGTTCAATCCCCCGCATGACGGTCATCTGTTGGTGGCGGAAATCGCGCTTCGGCGCCTCGGTCTCGACCAATTGTGGTGGATTGTCACTCCCGGCAATCCCCTGAAGAGCCGCAGTGCACTCCCCCCGTTGAGCCACCGGCTGGAACTCTGCGAGGCATTAGTACGGGATCCCCGCATCAAGGTTACCGCGTTCGAGCAGACACTCGGGACGTCCTACACGGCGGAAACGTTGAGTTTTGTAAAGCGCCGCAATCCGCAAGTGAACTTTGTCTGGATCATGGGCGCGGACAATCTGAAAAGCTTTCACCGCTGGCAGCACTGGCGCCGAATCGCAACGACTTTCCCGATCGCCGTGATCGACCGGCCGGGAGCGACCCTTTCCTATCTCTCCTCGAAGATGGCCCGGACTTTTTCGCGTGCGCGCATCGACGAGGACGACGCCGCGGTGCTCTGGAAGAAATTGCCGCCAGCCTGGACGTTCATTCATGGGCCACGCTCTTCTCTCAGTTCCACAGCGCTGCGAGAAGCGGCCGAGGGATAGCATTTGCAGCACAACCCTTGAAAGATCGCAGATTTGATGCCACCTTTTGAGGGCATCTGCCGAGTCTGGCCGAAAGCAACGTGCTGTTCTTCAAGGAAAGGAAAGACTCTGACAACAGTACACACCAAGGGACGCACACCGGTTGTCGTCCCAAAGAGCACGGAACGTGGCGCATTTGCCGTGGCTCGCGCTCTCGAGCAGGTCCTCGCAAGCCTCGAGGACTCGAAAGCAGAAGACATCGTCACCATCAACATTGCTGGAAAGTCGGCGCTCGGCGATTACATGGTCATCGCCTCCGGGCGTTCGACCCGACATGTTGTCGCGATCTGCGAGCATCTCATTTCGGACCTGAAGGACGAGGGCTTCGGAAGCCCCCGCGTGGAAGGGCTCGACACGGGTGACTGGGTGCTCATCGACGCTGGTGATGTCATCGTACATGTCTTCCGTCCGGAAATCCGCGAGTTCTACAACATCGAGAAGATGTGGGCGGCTCCGGAAATGGAGGAAGGCAAGCTGCACTAACAGACGGATAACACCGGTATCCGCTGTGCCGATTGAAGTGGCAACGGCCAAGGTTGCCACTACTGGTCCTTGTGGCCAATCAATGGAATAGGGACATGCGCATTGGCATCTTTGCCGTCGGGCGACTGAAGGCCGGCCCGGAGAAGGAACTTGCTTCCCGTTATATCGAGCGCTTTGCCAAGGCGGGTCCCGCCACAGGGCTAGAGTTCGCCCGCACCGTGGAGATTGCTGAAAGTCGTGCGTCGAACGCTGCGACGCGCAAGCGTGAGGAAGCCGCAGAGCTCATCAAGGCGATGCCGCTCGGGTCGCTGTTGGTCGTACTCGATGAGCACGGAAAGGCGCTCGACAGCGAGCAGTTCGCAGATTTTCTAGGGAAGTATCGAGATCGCGGCCAACGAGATCTGGTGATCCTGATCGGCGGGGCCGACGGCGTCGATCCTGATCTTCACGGGAAGGCCGACGCCGTTCTCAATCTCGGCCGTATGACCTGGCCGCATCAGCTCGTGCGTATCCTCGTCGCGGAGCAACTCTACCGTGCGGTCACGATCCTTTCCGGCCACCCCTACCACCGGGCATGAACCGCTGCCTCCGGACGCAAAGTCCGATTGTAGTTGCGCCTTTGCGCATTTAGACAAATCAGCTTATTTTCCCGGCAACATCGGGAAAGCGATTTGCTGCACAGAATCCAGACAGAGTCTGCCGCCATCGACCCGGCCGGAAGCCGTTACGCGCTTCTCCCGGCCTGTGCCGTCGCGTTGGTCCTTGCCCTATGCCCCATCCGCGATGATGGTCGCGCACTCGCACAGGACACGGCTGGAGGCGCCGCTTCTTCACCCGCCGGTAATGCGTCGGAAACTGCGCCCGACCTTGTACTGCGCCAGAAGAGGGACGAGGTCAGCCGGGAGTTGCACGACCTCTCCCGGACCATCCATCTCTCGGAAGAGAAGGCTGCTGAGCTCGAAGCCGACATTGCCGCGCTCAAGAAGGATGCGGTGGACTTGCGATCCGCATTGATCGAATCTGCGGAACGGCGCAAGGAGCTGGAGAGAAAGATCAACGACAGTGAGGCGAAGCTCGCCGGGTTCGGAGTTCGGGAAGACAAAATTCGTCGCTCGTTCCGTGAGCGGCGCGCGGTCCTCGCCGAAGTGCTGGCTGCCCTGCAGCGAATGGGGCGGAATCCGCCTCCCGCCCTGCTCGTCAGTCCGGAAGATGCTCTTGCCTCGGTGCGAACCGCAATCCTGCTCGGCGCTGTCGTTCCGGGCATCCGCAAGGAGACGGAGGAACTGGCGACGGATCTGCAGGAGTTGTCGGATCTGAAGAGAAAGATCGGTGCGGAAAAGGAAGCGCTGGCTACCACCATGGCAAGTCGGCAGGAAGAGGAGCGCCGGATGGACCTGCTCCTGATCGCGAACGAACGGCTCTCGCTCTCCCGTGCAGACGAGTTGGCGGCAGAACGCCAACGTTCCGAACAATTGGCTGAGAAGGCCTCCAATCTCGAACAACTCATCGCCTCTCTCGAGGGCGAGATCACGTCCGTCCGCGAGGCCGCCGAGAAGGCAAAACAGGAGGAGGAACGTCGCCGCGCGCAAACGGAGGAACAGCGGCAAAAGGCGCGAGAGCTCGCTGAAAGCCTGCCCGACAAAAACCGTATTGCCCCGGCATATCCGTTCTCCGAACTGAAGGGCAAGCTGGAGCTGCCGGTGGCGGGGGAAATCCTGCGCCGTTTCGGCGACCCGGACGGGACCGGCCACACTGCGATGGGCGTGACGATCGCTGCAGCCTCGGGATCGTTGGTGACGGCGCCGTCGGACGGTTGGGTCGTGTTTGCCGGCGAGTTCAGAAGCTACGGACAGATGATCATTCTGAATACGGGCGACGGTTATCATGTCGTCCTTTCCGGGATGGGCGAGGTCAGTACCAGTCAAGGCAAGTTCGTCCTCTCCGGCGAGCCTATCGGAACGATGGGTGAGAAGAGACTGGCAAGCGCCACGGCATTGACGCTGGAAACCGATCGTCCGACGCTTTACATTGAATTCAGGAAAGACGGAAAACCTGTTGATTCCCGTCCCTGGTGGACTGGTCAGGACTCTGGAAAGGCACAGAATGGTACGTAGGGTTTCACTTCTTCTCGTCGGCGCGTTGATGGGCGCGACGGCGATGGGCGTCATTTACTCGGCCGGCGTTCCCGCGCAGGCCGCCGGGCCCTCCACCTACAAGGAACTGGCGATTTTCGGCGACGTCTTCGAGCGCGTCCGCGCGCAATACGTAACGCCGCCGGACGAAGAGAAGCTGGTCGAGAACGCCATCAACGGCATGCTGAGTTCGCTCGATCCGCACTCAAGCTACATGAATGCCAAGGATGCAGCCGATATGCAGACCCAGACAAAGGGTGAGTTCGGCGGCATCGGTATCGAAGTCACCATGGAAGATGAGCTCGTAAAGGTCATCACGCCGATCGACGACACGCCGGGCGCCCGCGCCGGCATTCTGGCCGGCGATCTGATCTCCGAGATCAACGGCGAACCGGTGCGTGGTCTGAAGCTTGAAGAAGCCGTCGAAAAGATGCGGGGCGCGGTCAATACGCCCATCAAGCTGACGGTATTGCGCAAGGGCGCCGACAAGCCTCTCGAGTTCAGCATTGTGCGCGAGATCATCGCGGTCAAGGCAGTCAAGTCGCGCGTCGAAGAAGACGTCGGCTATCTTCGGGTGATCTCCTTCACGGAAAAGACCTATGACGACCTCGAAGCGGCGATCACGAAAATCAAGAAGGAAGTCCCGGCCGATAAGCTGAAGGGCTATGTTCTGGACCTCCGACTGAATCCGGGTGGTCTTCTGGATCAGGCGATCTACGTCTCCGACGCCTTCCTCGAAAAGGGAGAAGTGGTCTCCACGCGCAGCCGCAACGCGGATGATACGCGCCGCTTCAATGCCAGCGCAGGCGACCTCACCGACGGCAAGCCGGTTATAGTACTGGTGAATGGCGGCTCTGCGTCGGCGTCGGAGATCGTGGCCGGCGCGCTGCAGGATCTGAAGCGTGCCACCGTTCTCGGAACCCGCTCGTTCGGCAAGGGTTCCGTGCAAACGATCATTCCCATGGGCGAGAAGGGTGCCTTGCGTCTGACGACGGCGCTCTATTACACCCCGTCGGGCAAGTCGATACAGGGCACCGGTATCGAGCCCGATATCAAGGTCGATCAACCCCTGCCGGAAGATCTGAAGGGACGCGTCCGGGCGGAAGGTGAATCAGCGTTGCCTGGACATATCCAGGGACAGAACGAGACCAACGAAGGTTCCGGCTCCTTTGCCTATGTGCCGCCGGAAGCGAAGGACGACGTTCAGCTGAACTATGCTCTGGACCTGCTGCGCGGCAAGAAGACGGACCCGTCCTTCCCGGCGGATCCCGAAAAGGCGGTCGTTGCCAAGTAAATGAGCGGGCGCCGGGGAACTTCGGCGCCCGTTTTTCTGCCGCGTGAGGGGACGGAAGAAGACATTGGGGGCTGACCTGCACAAACCGCTGGGACAGGGCGAGAAGCGCCATCCCCGCAAGACAATTGGCGTTTCTTGGCGAGCAATTGGAAGTTTCGCGGGCGTCTCGGTTGTACTTGGTCTCTCTCTGTTTTCCACCCTGACGACACTGCCGCTGCACGATTCAGCGCCGAACCTGCCGTCTCTCGCAGCACCTGATCAGGATAAGACGACCGAGTTCGCGGCGCAGCCACCGGGTGGCGCCGGGTTGACGGCGACGCGACCGGCTGCCGGCGCCGATGTCGAGCGGACGGTGACCGACAACGGAACGGTTGTCACAAAGTACAGCCCGAAGGCGCGCGGTAACAGCGGACCGTTACTGATCGACACGCCGCGCATCGGGCAGGATCCGCGCATGGCGGGAACGCCGAATGAATTCCTTCTCGAAGACAGTCCACAGGGCCGGCTGCCGACGGTCGGACCCGACGGGCTCCGGCCAATTGATCAGTATGCACGGCCATGGTCAGGTGCCAGGGGCACGCGAATCGCCATCGTCGTTGGAGGCCTGGGACTCAGCCAGACGGGTACGCAGCGAGCTATTCGTGAGCTTCCGGGGGAGATTACGCTTGCCTTCGCGGCGACTGGCAACAGTCTTCAGCGGTGGATGCAGGAAGCACGGCGGGACGGTCACGAGATTCTGCTACAGCTCCCCCTCGAACCTTTCGATTACCCGAGCAACGACCCCGGACCTGGGACGCTTCTGACCACGGCCGGAGCGGACACCAACATCGCCAATCTTCATGAGGCGATGGCAAGCATCACCAACTACACGGGGATCATGAACTATATGGGCGGCAAGTTCCTTGCGGACGCCAATGCACTCGAGCCTGTAATGCGCGATATCAGTAAGCGTGGTTTGCTGTTCTTCGACGACGGATCATCCGCTCGGTCGCTGAGCGGTCAGATGGCAAAGGCTATGGGAATGCCTCAGGCGTTCGCCGATGTACAGATCGACGGGCAACTCGACCAGCAGGCGATCCTGCGCCGTCTGGACGAACTGGAGCGTATCGCGCTGCGAAAGGGAAGTGCAATCGGTGCCGGTTCGGCCTTCGACGAGACAATTGACGCCGTTCGCAAGTGGAGCGAAGAAGCATCGCGTCGCGGCATCGAGATCGTAGCGATCTCGGCGCTGACGGAAAACCCTCAGCCGTGAAGGATCGACATGTCTCATATGAGTGAACGGACAGTCCGCGCCGAAGATCTGCCTTACCGCCCCTGCGTCGGTGTCATGGTTCTCAATCGGGAGGGACTGGTCTGGGTCGGACGTCGCATTCCGGCGGAGAATTCAGAGTTCGACGGCTCGCCGAAGCTCTGGCAGATGCCACAGGGGGGAATCGACGACGGAGAGGATGCCCTGAGTGCTGCGGTGCGGGAGCTCTACGAGGAGACCGGAATGATATCCGTGTCCCTGTTGGCAGAAGCCGGCCGCTGGATCAATTACGAACTGCCGCCGCAATTGATTGGCGTCGCGCTCAGGGGAAAATACCGCGGTCAGACACAGCGGTGGTTCGCCTTCCGGTTCGAAGGAGATGAGCATGAAATCGCCATCAACCCACCCCCGGGCGGCCATCACGCTGAATTTGATGCCTGGGCATGGAAGCCCATGCAAGAATTACCAGACCTGATCGTTCCCTTCAAACGGGCGGTCTATGATCAGGTGATCGCGGAATTTCGCCATTTGGCTGACTGAGGATGACGCCCGCATGTTTGCGGGCGTTTGCCAGCGTCACTCCGCCGAGTCGGCTGAATCCGAGTTCAGAAGGCCGTAGCGCTCCTCTCCGAGCTTGCTCAGGAGATCCAGCTGGGTTTCGAGAAAGTCGATGTGGCCCTCTTCGTCGGCAAGGAGCTCCTCGAAGAGCGCCATGGTGACGTAGTCGCCCGCCTGATGACAGATGTCACGAGACTTTTTGTAGGAGGTGCGGGCGTCATACTCGCCAGCGAGGTCTGCCTCCAGAACCTCCTTGACGGTTTGCCCGATCCTTAATGGAGCAACCGACTGCAGGTTCGGATGGCCTTCGAGAAAAATGATGCGGGCAACCAGCTTGTCCGCATGATGCATTTCCTCGATGGATTCGGCGCGCTCCTTTTTCGCGAGCTTCGTGTAGCCCCAGTCTTCGAGAAGACGGTAGTGAAGCCAATATTGGTTGACCGCGCCGAGTTCGAGGAAGAGGGCTTCGTTAAGCCGCTCGATGACTCCTGTGTCGCCTTTCAAGGTCTTCTCTCCTTCTTTCTTCGTGGAAGGTCTTCAGGCGCGTAATGAAATCAACAACGTCGGCCTGCGTCGAGTGGCGACGGGCATGATATTCCTCGGTTGTACTGATAATCATATCGACAACCGTCGGGAAACAGCCGCAGCAACGGCCCCGCTTGGCCATTGCATGATAAACCTTTGCAGGCACGATGAGCTGCCAGCAGTCCTCATCGAGAAGCTGATTGATCACGTCCTTGATTTCGGTGTCAGTGATATAGTTGCAGCTGCAAACAAGCATGATGCGGCCTGTCCGGGAACTCGTACTCGTCCTTTCTTTTGCTAAAGAAGAGATTTAGTGTCAAGAAAATTTCTGGCGCGTGCGACAATCGCTACGTGAGTCAATGGAAGTTACGGCCTTTCGGCATGGCGTCCCGCGCGGACCCGACGGATGGGGATATGCCTCTTGGAGGTTCGGACTTACTGAACATCTGTTTGATAATCGAACGTGAAGTCGCGCCAGCATTGCCCAATCCGTCATGGCAGTCACTTTCCAGAAGGCCAAGAGCGGATGACCAATCCTCGATCTCCTCTACGATCACGTGAATGACTCCGTCGGCCTTTTGTAATCGTCCGTGGACCTTCACGAAGCGGGCTCCCATGACCACCGGCCGGAAACGCTCGAAGGTCTTCGACCAGACAATGATATTGGCAATTCCGGTCTCGTCCTCGATGGTCATGAAGATGATCCCGTTCGCCGAGCCGGGTCGTTGGCGCACCAGCACCAGCCCGGCGATGGTAGTCTTTCGTCCATTCTCCACGATCTCCAAATCTCGGCATCGGCGTATTTGGAGCGCATCCAGTTGCGCGCGGAGAAACGAGACGGGGTGCGCCTTCAGGGACAGAGAGAGATAGCGATAATCGTTGACCACCTGCTCGCTGTCCCGCATCTGCGGAAGCGGCGTTTCAGGTTCCAACTGAAGGTCGCCATGATCGGTAAAGAGCGGCAGATGTTCAACGGCTTGTCCTTCCTCAAGGGCCTTTGCCTCCCACAAGGCAGCTCGGCGGTCGAGCTTGATCGAGCGAAAGACATCCGCGTCCGCGAGCCGTTCGATGACGGAACGGGGAAGACCGGTCCGCAACCAGAGATCCCGGACGGAAACGTAACCGTTGCCTCGGCAAGCAAGGAGCCGGTCGACATCCTTCCGTGTCAGTCCCTTGATCTGCCGGAATCCGAGCCGCACCGCCTTCCGCGCCAGGATCACGTCTTGCATCGAAACATGTCGGGGATGGATGCAATCTCGTTCGAAAGCACCGTCCTCCAAGGTCGCATCCCAATCGGATTCGTTGATGTCGACTGGCCGCACCACGACCCCGTGTTCCCGTGCATCCCGCACCAATTGCGCCGAAGTGTAGAATCCCATCGGTTGTGAATTGAGAATGGCGACACAGAAGACATCCGGATAATACGCCTTGAGCCAGCTGGACGCATAGACCAGAAGGGCAAAGGATGCGGCATGGCTCTCCGGAAAGCCATACTCGCCGAAACCCTCGATCTGCCGGAAACAACTCTCGGCGAACTCGGCATCGTAATCATTCTTGACCATGCCTTCGACCATCTTCTTCCGGAAGGTATGGATCGTTCCGGTCCTTTTGAACGTCGCCATCGCACGTCTGAGGCGGTCCGCTTCACCTGGCGTAAAACCCGCAGCGGTGATGGCAATCTGCATGACCTGTTCCTGAAAAAGCGGAACGCCGAGCGTTCGTTCCAGCACCTCCTCCAGTTCAAGGCTCGGATATGTAACCGGTCGACCAGCCCGTTTGTCCTCTCGCCGTTTCAGATAGGGATGCACCATGTTGCCCTGAATGGGACCGGGCCGAACGATCGCCACCTCGATCACCAGATCATAGAAAACCCGAGGCCTAAGGCGCGGCAGCATGCTCATCTGGGCCCGGCTCTCTATCTGGAAAACGCCGATCGTGTCAGCACGACAAATCATGTCGTAAACCGCCGGCCGATGGTCCCGGCACAGATCGGCGAGTGCGATACGCTTGCCGTAATGGCTTTCCAGAAGCTTGAAGGCTCTGGCAAGGCACGTCAGCATGCCAAGCGCCAGAATATCGATCTTGAGGATGCCGAGCGTATCGAGGTCATCCTTGTCCCATTCGACCATGTAGCGACCATCCATCGCCGTTTTCATGATCGGAACCACCTCGTCCAGCCTGTCGCGCGTGATGACGAAGCCGCCGACATGCTGGGTCAGGTGACGCGGAAATCCGATAAGCTTGGAAGCGTAGGTGAGGACACGTTGCGTCGTCAGATTGCTCATGTCCAGACCTGCCGCCTTGGCCTCGCGTTCGGAAAGATTGGCGGCCGACCATCCCCAGACAGTGCTCGCGAGTGCAGATTGCACATCCTCCGACAGTCCGAAGGCTTTGGCGACCTCACGACCTGCCGAGCGCGCCCGATAGCAACTCACCGCCGCCGCCAATCCGGCATGCTCGCGCCCGTAACGTTCATAGATATGCTGGATGACGGTTTCCCGCTTCTCATGCTCGAAATCGACATCAATATCCGGTGGTTCGTCGCGTTCCGTCGAGATGAACCGCTCGAAAAGCAGCGTTGTCTCCTTCGGATCGACTTCGGTAATACCGAGACAGTAGCAAACGACGGAATTGGCCGCCGAACCCCGTCCCTGGCAGAGAATGCCCTCACTCCGGGCAAACTCGATGATGTTACGCACCGTCAGAAAATAGGGCTCGTACTGCTTCTCGCGAATGAGAGCGAGTTCATAGTCGATCTGCGTTGATATCTTTTCGGGCACCCCTTCGGGATAACGCCTTGCCGCACCGGAGCGAGCCAATCTCTCGAGCGTTTCAGACGGTGTTTCATCGGCAAGGCTCTCGTCGGGATATTGGTAGCACAATTCGTCTAGAGAAAAGGAGAGCCGGCTAAAGAACTGCTGCGTATTGGCGATTGCCTGCGGATAGTGTCTGAAGATCTGGACCATGTCCGCCCCGGTCTTCAGATACCGTTCCGCATTCGCGGCCAGGCGGAACCCGGCTTCGGCGATGGGAACATGGGTGCGAATGGCGGTGACGATATCAGCGAGCGGACGGCGCGCCGCCTCGTGATAAAGTGGCTCGTTGCTGGCGATCAGGGAAAGTTCCGCCGTCTCGGCCATGGATGCGAGTACGGCAAAGGTGACCCGGTCGAGACCGTCATAACGTGGAACAAGCGCCAGGTATGCCCGATTGCCAAATCGGGAGACCAAGCGTCGAAGCAGTCTAGGCAAATCGCTGCCGCCAGTGACCTGCTCCGTCGTCGGTGCCACCGCAATCAGCAAATCCTCTCCCCATTCAATCAGATCCCCCTCATGGAGAATGCAAACGCCTTTTTCTCCCTTGAGATTACCGGCACTGAGGAGCCGACAGAGATTTCCCCATCCGCGACGGTTTTGCGGATAGGCGAGAATATCCGGCGTGCCGTCGGCGAAGACTAGCCGTGCCCCCGGCTGGAACCGGAATCCCATTTCCTTGGCTTTGGCATGCACGCGCACCACCCCGGCAACGGTGTTTCGATCCGCAACACCGAGGCCTGGAAGGCAAAGCCGGCTGGCCGCCTCGACGAGTTCCTCCGGATGAGACGTCCCTTCCAGAAAGGAAAAATTCGTTCGCGTTCCGATCTCGAAAAAGGCGGGTGCGGCCGTCATGCAAAAACTCCGTGCATGAACCAGCGTGGCATCTCGGCATTCGAGACATAGGCGCCCTCACGAAACAGCCAGTAGCGATGACCCTCGTCGTCCTCGATCTGGAAATAGTTCCGGGCGGGAGCCTCTTCACCATCGATCCACCATTCCATGGCGAGTTTCTCCGGACCTTCGGCCCGTCGGACACGATGAAGACATCGCCGCCAACGGAAACTCATGGGGGGGCCTTCCGGAGCCTCGGCCGTCGCCTCGATAATCTCCGGAACCTTCAGTAGACGGATCGGCCGCCTCGCCCTGACCGGCCAGCCCGTCCCAATCTCCCTCTGCTCCATACCCAGCGAGACGATCTCCATAAGATCGGCAACCGGCAGAAGAAGCGATGCTCGTTCCGGTACATGGCTTTCCTGCAAGACAGGCCGCACGAGACAACCCGGACCAAAACGGGCGACCGCCTGATCGACAAAAGTTGCCAATGCGGTTTCGACGGGAGCGCTGCCGATAAAATCCGACTGCATGCGGTGGAGAGTCTCTGCCTGCAGCACATTGAGCCGCAGGATCTCGAAACCATAACCTGTATCCAGATCGTCATGCAGGGCGACAAGGCGTTCGGAAAAGAGGCAGGAAATGCCTGTCGGATCGCGCAGAGGAACGGAACTGCCCACACCAATTCGGAAGACCCTTCCGTCGACCCTGAAAAGAAGCAATTCGAAGCGGCGACCACCCTGGCAACGTGCCTCGAGTTCCGTTTTCAACGTCACAGCCATCCGTTGGACGAGTTGAAGGATGGCTTCCTCGCACTGAAGAGGTTCGGCAAGACACCGCTCGACGGAGAGGTCCGCAACTGGGCGGCGCGGCGAGATCGGCTCATCTTCCCGTCCGAGCATCTGGTCGAGCCGCAACAATGGCAAGGGACCGAACCGACGAGCAAGCGGTGCGCGCGGAGCCGCAAGCAGATCCCCAACCCGCTTGAGCCCCGTCTTTCGAAGCGCCAATACCGTCTCCTCCGGCAACCGGCATGCGGCCACCGGAAAGGAGGCCGGGGCAGATTTGGCGTGCCCTTCGGCGACAGTGCCATTGCCGCCAAAGCGCGCCATTGCCCAGGACAACCCGGGCGTTGAGGAGATCGCTCCACGGGCATCAAGCCCCATCTCGAACAGGCGCTTCAGAATATCTCCAAGCAACAATTCTTCGCCGCCCAAAAGATGGGAACAGCCGGTGATGTCGAGAAAAAGGCCGTCCCCGCCCTCAATGGCGACCAGCGGCGTATAACGATCACACCAGTCGGCAATTCCTTCCAGAAATCGGCGCTCGGCATCCTCATCTGCGGTAACGGCATCAAGAGCAGGACAAATCGCCCGCGCTTCCGCCAGACCCTGACCGGGTTTCAGCCCGATGGCGACGCCAATCTCGTCGACAGCCGTCAGTCGCATGGCATTTTTCATCCGCCCTGTGCAAACGAGAGGTGGATGATCAGGACGCCCTGTCGAACGCCACGACGCCCCCCAGTAACGACGTGCGATCCTGTCCGTCCGCAGATGGGGAAAGAACAGCGCCAGAATTCGTCTGCTTGTTGTCTGCTGAAACAGGGAGGAGGGTGGTGAGGGAAAACAGACGGTCATAAGGATTCCACTCCAGATGGATGTCGACAGGTGCCGGAAGTCGGCTCTTTTCCAGGGTGACCCGGAAAATGGGGGTGGCGATGCTGCCGCCGAGTACGGAACCATCGGGAAGACGACGGGATTGCGCCAATGACGGGCGAATGCGAACGCGAAAGACGGCACTGCCGGCCTCTTCTTCCCCTCCCTGCCGCAACAGCAACAGGGGCCGGCCGGCGGAACGCGCCTTGAGACTGAGACGGCGGCTTTCCGTCAGGCCGAAACGACGAGGATTGCCGCAAACTTCCAGAATGACGGCACAGAAGATGCCACTTGCAAGACCTGCCTCGGCAAGCCAGAGCCCATCCTCGATCCGCTTTGGTCTGGCATACAGGAGATGCCGCGGATCAAGTCCGTAATCCCGCAGACCTGCGGCATGGGGAAGACCGGCCTCCCTGGCCACGGTCTCATCGCCAATCCAGAGAATGCGGGCCGGCCCTGCGCCGGAAGAGGAATGCATCAGAAGACGAGCGGAAAGCGCCAGCATGAAACCGCTTGCCGCTCCGGCATCACCCAGCCGATCGCTGCGAATTTCGGTTACGGCATCAAGGGGAAGTCCACCTTCCATGGGTTCATCCATTGCCTGAAGACCGAACGGCAATATCCTCATGCCACCTCTCCCGGAGGTTCGCACTGCAAGTCCGGGCGCCTCTGTTTCCTCGCGCGCGGCATCCAGATCGACTACAGTTCGTCCCTCGATATGAGCGATGGTCTGACGCAGGGCAAAAAGCGTCTCCCGCGCCACAGCCTCTCCAGCCATGACGTCCAACTCCGTTTTTTGTTCTCTATATGTTCCTATGGATTCCAGAGCTTCAGTAAAGAGTCAACCGCATTTCATGAGAATTTATTCCTCGTCCGGATTTTCCCTCGAAAAGTGCCGGCAAAGGTCCTATATGACGGACAGACAAGGAGTTCCGATGGCCCGGATGGATCAGACCGAAGATTGGCGTGAACGCCACGCACCGACGATCAGCACGTTTGAATCACTGGCGATCGAAGCCTATAGCCATCTGCCGGAAGAATTCCGTGCACTTACCGACAACCTGATTATCGAGATCGCCGACTTTCCGACCGACGAAGTCTTCGAGGATATGGCGCTCGAAACTCCTTTTGATCTGCTGGGCCTCTTCGAAGGCCGCGGCATTTCCGAGCGTTTCACCATGGAAACCGGCGAGATGCCGAACCGCATCATGCTCTACCGCCGTCCGATTCTCGACTATTGGGCGGAAAACGACGAAACCCTGGGCGACATCATTACCCATGTGTTGATCCACGAGATTGGACATCACTTCGGCCTGAGTGACGACGACATGGCCCGCATCGAGGAAAGCGCCGAAGATGCCGCCGCCAACGGCTGACGAAAGTCCAGTCTTCAAAGAAAAAGGCCCCGATCACGGGGCCTTTCTTTATTGCTCGCCGAGCTTCATGCTCGGATCGTAATCCTTGCCATGCACCGTCTTCACCACCGCCTGTCCGCAGTACATCTGGTTCGTAGCGGCATTGAAAGAGAGGCTCGGTGCACCATGCAGCTCCCAGCCCTTGTTCAATGCGTCAGTCACCCGGTGACAAAACGATGCATCGTCCGGCCCCGTGAGGAATCGATAAAGTCTCATGTCGAATTGCCTTTCCTGTCCTGGATAATTTTTGCCTTGGCCAACAGCCGCTCGGCCTGACCGAGATGCAGCCGTTCGATCATCCGGCCGTTGCTGTTGACGACGTTGAGTTCGGCCGCCGCCGGAGTGGCGAAAACCTCGGCAATTGCCTGCGCCTCCGCAATCTCCTCCGCACTCGGACCGAAATACCGGTTCGCCGGACCAATCTGTGCGGGGTGGATCAACATCTTTCCGTCGAATCCCATGGAACGCCCCTGCCGGCACTCGGCTTCGAAAGCGGCAATATCGCTGAAATCATTGCTGACGCTGTCGATTACGTCCAGTCCGAAGGCCCGCGCCGCCAGAACCACCTGCATCAGCCAGGGCACAAGAAAAGTCCGACCAGACCCAGCCGGCACACCCGTCGCCTTGCGCAGATCGTTGAGGCCGATCACCAGACAGTCAAGCCGCGCACCATCGGTTCGGCCCATTCGCGCAATTGCAGCCGCATTGAGTACACCGAGAGGCGTTTCCATCATGGCCCATATGCGCAAGCCTTCGGGAGCGTCGGTCTCGGCCAACAGATCGGCCACCCGTTCCACGTCCTGCGGGCCGTCGACCTTCGGCAACAACACAGCATCGGGGCGGCAAGCGATGACCGCCGCCATATCGTCATCAGCGAATCCGGTATCGTGACCATTGATCCGGATGACGCACTCCTTGTCGTGCAACGGAGACACTTCAGCAAAGAAACGCCGGAGATTCTCGCGTGCTTCTCCTTTCTTCTCCGGAGCGACCGAGTCTTCGAGGTCGAAGATCACGACATCGCAGTCGAGATCCGGAACCTTGGCGAGTGCTCGCGAATTGATGGCAGGAACGCTCAAGACGGAGCGGCGCAGCCGGACCGAAAGACTGGCAGAGGATGACAAGCTCATGGGCGCACTTGTGCCAAGCTTTGTCGGAGCATGCAAGACGATCGAACGTCAGGAAGCCTTGCAATTATAGGGCGGAAGGACCACCTTATTTGGGAAAGGACCTCGACCATGCAAAATTTTCGCGCCATTGGCCTCGCTCTTGTCGGCATTTGCGTCTTCGCGGCTGCAACCGTCTTCACGATTTCCCTTACGCTCGTCGCCGGAGCGATCCTGACCGTTTCTCTCGCCTTGCGCATGCTTTCGACGCGAGCGAAACCGGCCCCCCTCAATGCCAAGGCCAAAAGCCGCGAGATGCATGTATGGAATGACGGCCGCGGCACCATCATCGATCTCTGACCCACTGATCCGCATATACGTATCGAGCAGACGCGACCATTGGCGCCTGATGACGACCCGCACGCTGCGGAAGTGAGATTCTCCTTCAATTTCTCTCGGTTTTCCTCTATTGGCAGGAAGCCCCGCAGGAACGTTGAAGATCACAGGCAGGAATGATGGAAAAGTTCGTTAAGCTCACCGGCGTCGCCGCGCCGCTTCCGGTCGTCAATATCGACACCGACATGATCATCCCGAAGGATTATCTGAAGACGATCAAGCGCACTGGCCTCGGCAAAGGACTTTTCGCGGAAGCCCGTTACAAGGAAGACGGCTCCGAGAACGCGGACTTCGTTCTCAACAAGCCCGCCTATCGCAACGCGCAGATCCTGGTCGCCGGAGACAACTTCGGCTGCGGTTCCTCTCGCGAGCACGCGCCCTGGGCCCTGCTCGATTACGGCATCCGCTGCGTGATTTCGACCAGTTTCGCCGACATCTTCTACAACAACTGCTTCAAGAACGGCATCTTGCCGATCGTCGTCAGCCCCGAAAACCTCGAGAAGCTGATGGACGATGCCGGCCGCGGCTCCAATGCAGTTCTGACCGTCGACCTGGAAGCTCAGGAAATCACCGGCCCAGACGGCGGCACGATCAAATTCGACGTCGATCCGTTCAAGCGCCATTGCCTGCTGAACGGCCTCGATGACATCGGCCTGACACTCGAGAAGGCGGCGAGCATAGCGAATTTCGAAAAGGCCAATGCTGTTGCTCATCCCTGGGCATAAGCTCTCCCGAGAATTTCGATGAAGGCGGCCTTACGGTCGCCTTCATCGCTTTTGGTCCAAGGCGTACCGCTTGCGGTCTTGCCGCGCTTGAAATGGCGGTCTGCTGTCGATAAAACGCCGCAACTTATTTGAAGCAGGGGTTTCCCATGACAGTGCGCAAGCTTTTCCTTCTCCCTGGTGACGGCATCGGCCCCGAGACCATGGCCGAGGTCCGCAAGATCGTCGCCTACATGAACAGCGAGATGAAGACCGGGTTCGAGACCGACGAGGGACTTGTCGGCGGATGCGCCTACGACGCGCACGGCGTTGCGATCTCCGAAGGTGACATGGCCAAAGCGATGGCCGCGGACGCCGTACTCTTCGGTGCTGTCGGCGGTCCGAAGTGGGATGCCGTTCCCTATGACGTCCGCCCGGAAGCCGGTCTCCTCCGCCTTCGCAAGGATCTCGAACTCTTCGCCAATCTTCGCCCGGCGATCTGCTATCCCGCCCTCGCTTCGGCGTCATCGCTGAAGCCTGAACTGGTCGAAGGCCTCGATATCCTGATCGTGCGCGAGCTCACGGGCGGCGTATACTTTGGTGAACCGAAGACGATCACCGATCTCGGCAACGGCCAGAAACGCGCGATCGACACACAGGTCTACGACACCTACGAGATCGAGCGTATCGCATCGGTCGCGTTCGAACTTGCCCGCACCCGTAAGAATGCTGTCTGCTCCATGGAGAAGCGGAACGTCATGAAGTCCGGCGTGTTGTGGAACCAGGTCGTCACCGACGTCCACAAGACGAAATATCCGGACGTCAAGCTCGAGCACATGCTGGCCGATGCCGGCGGCATGCAGCTGGTGCGCAACCCGAAACAGTTCGACGTCATTGTCACGGACAACCTCTTCGGCGACATGCTCTCCGACGTCGCCGCCATGCTGACCGGCTCTCTCGGCATGCTTCCCTCGGCATCGCTCGGTGCGCCCGATGTGAAGACCGGCAAGCGCAAGGCTCTCTATGAGCCGGTTCACGGATCCGCGCCCGACATCGCCGGAAAGGCTGTTGCCAATCCGATCGCGATGATCGCGTCGTTCGCGATGTGCCTTCGTTATTCATTCAATATGATCAAGGAAGCCGACACCCTGGAAAAGGCGATCGCGAACGTCCTGGAAAAAGGCATCCGGACGGGCGACATCATGGCCGAGGGTTGCCGGCAGGTCGGAACCTCTGAAATGGGCGACACCATTCTCGCAGAGTTCAAGACACTTTCCGCATGAGGATCTGACGGTCGGGGCCCGCACGGCTTTTGCGGGTCTTCCGGCTGCATGGGTACATTCTTCACCGGGCGCCAAACACCGCCCGGACTGCAAGGAGCCATACGGCTCGAGGACGCACCGTGGCAAAGGGCCGCCAGCTGAGAACCATTGAGAAGAAAAACGCAGGCGCAATCGCGGCTTGGCTGAAAGCCCGCCGTGAAAGGAATACACTTCCTGCTTCTTCGTCCTACTGGCAGATTTTTCTATTCGTCAGTGCCAACCTCGTCGCCCTGGCGTTTCTGGTTTTCGATATGCCCGCGGCGGCGACCGCCGGAGACATACCGAACGCGGTACGTTCGGTCAGTCGCGCCGTCACCGACATCGGCAAATCTGGGTGGATGCTCTTCGGATCCGCCTTCATATTCTTCGTGACGTTCATGGCAGCCGGCAGGATCGAAGGCGCCAGAGGGCGTTTTCAGGCGCTCTATACAAGCCAGATTGCCCTTTATCTCTTCGCAACTGTCGCCCTTTCCGGCCTCTCGGTGAATCTGATCAAGCGCGCGATCGGCCGCGCCCGGCCGATCCAGTTCGAAGAGTGGGGTGTGTTCGGCTTTTCACCCTTTGCCGGAAATGCCCGTTTCGAGAGCTTCCCTTCGGGTCACGCAACCACCATCGGTGCGCTCTTCATGGCTCTCGCGCTGCTCCTTCCACGCTATCGTGCCGTCCTTGCCATGCTCGCCGTCTGGCTCGGCATGACGCGAGTCATGGTAGGAGCACACTATCCGAGCGATGTAACCGCTGGATTGGCGTTCGGCGCCTGGTTCTCGCTGTTGATCGCCATCGCGTTTTCGCGCTACGGCATTGTCTTCAAGCCCGGCCCGAACGGGCTGCCGATGCCACGCCTTCCCCTTCCACACAACATCTGGCCGAATTTTCGCACGCGACGATCACGCTGAGGGCACCGTCCTTCCCTACTTTCACAAGTGCGTGAGAAGAGCCATTTCTACTCAACGGGATGCGCCGATACGGTGACGAACTCGTAAAATGGGCGCGTGATATTCAGCTCCAGCTGATTCTCCTCGGATTCAGGTCGAGAAAGTTTTCTTGATTCATGGAACCCGGGCTCTGCTTACCCGTTCATCAAAGGCCGTCAGTGCTCGTGCCCCGCATGGCCATCCAGTTTTGGAGACGCAAATGAACGCCATGTCCGTTGACAGACACATTATCCGTTTTGCCATGGCTCAGCCCTATCTGGAACGCGAGGAGGAGATTGATCTCGCCAAAAGATGGAAAAATGGCCAGGACCGGGACGCACGCAATCGAATTGCCTATGCGCATATGCGCCTTGTCATTGCCATGGCAACGAAATTCCGCGGCTTCGGCCTCCCGCTCAATGATTTGATCCAGGAAGGCTATATAGGTCTCCTCGAAGCAGCCGCACGCTTCGATCCGGCGCGGGAGGTCCGCTTCTCCACCTATGCAGGATGGTGGATCCGCGCCTCGATGCAAGATTACATTCTCCGCAACTGGTCAATCGTCAGAGGCGGAACAAGTTCATCCCAGAAAGCGCTCTTCTTCAATCTTCGCAGGCTGCGTGCGAAGCTGGCCCAGACTGACAGCCACATGACCGATCAGGCAATTCATCAGCAGATCGCCGCCACGCTTGGCGTCAGCGTGGCTGATGTCCAGTCGATGGACGCCCGTCTGGCCGGGAACGACGCCTCCTTGCAGACGCCCATCATGGGCAAGAATGGACAGGGCATCGAACAGCTCGAAATGCTGGAGAGCGAGGAACTCCCGCCCGACGAGCAAGCGCGCGGCAAGATCGACGGCGAACGCTGGTCGAAATGGCTCAAATGCGCCATGGAGCGACTGAACGATCGTGAAACCCGGATCATTCGGGCACGCCGCCTCTCCGAAGATAGTGCAACGCTCGAAGAGCTCGGCGTCGAACTCGGCATTTCCAAGGAAAGGGTGCGCCAGATCGAAACTCGCGCAATGGAAAAGCTGAAGACGGCCCTGAGCAGTTGCGGTCCCACCACAGGCGAGCTTCGCGAACTGGCCACCTGACAGCCACGACTCGGCCGGGCGTTACTCCGAGATGATCTTCACGCGGCTCCCGGGCGCGAGCGTCGACCCGGTGTTGAGTGCGTTGATCAACTTGAACAGTTCAAGCTTCCGTTCGGTACCCATCATCCGTGCCGCGAGTGAGCCGATCGTATCGCCTTGCCCAACGGTAATGACCCTGACACGCAACGGCTTCAGAGAAGCCGCCTCCTGTCGGGTAATCCGGCGGAAGCTCGACCGGAGCTTGTTCGCCGTCGGTTCCAGGGTCGGGCTGCCTTTCGGCACCGCGGTCAGGAAACGAAAGATCTGCGGACCGATCCGGATGACAGTGACGTCGAAATCCCACCGTTCCGCGGAGGCCTTCGCCGTGGCCGCTTCGAGGCCATTGACGGTAATCGCGCGAATTGTCTCGGGAAGAAGTCCTGTGACCCAACCACTCGAAATGTAGTTGGAAAGGCTGCGGCGATCGCTGTCGGCGATCCCGTCGAAGCGGATCGCGACGTCGCCCGGGCCTGTTGCCAGCACCGCTTCGACCTTGTTGTCGATCTGAAAGCCGTCCGGAACGTCGAAGCGGATGCCGAGCCCTGCGTGCAGGAAAGTCTGCCCGCGGACATAGCCCTCCTGCGGGCTGTCGCCATAGAGCAGGCCGTCGATTCCCTGTAGGTAATAGTCACGCCCCGTCTCGCCATGTGTTCCCTCGGGCCCGAAGGCGCGCGCATGGCGGCGGGCCAGTTCCACGCGCTGCGGGGCATTCGGATGGCTCGACAAAAAGTCGAGACTCTGGTCCGAATAGGGATCGACCGAGGTGAAGTGACTGTAGGCCGCCATCGAATCGAGGAAACGCGCCGCAGCATAGGGATCATACCCGGCCTCGCCCAATGTTCGCACGCCGATGACATCCGCCTGCAACTCCTGCTGGCGCGAAAACGCCGCCAGGCGGAGCTTTCCGCGCGCAAGTGCCTGCTTCCCGGCAAGATCACTCGAAAGAACCTCCGCCACCACGCGGCTGGCGATCACCTCCGCCTCTTCACGGCGCTGGCGCTCGATTCCATGGTTGGCGGTGACATGTGCCATCTCGTGCGACAGCACGGCGGCCACCTCCGACGCGTCATTGGCGAGTGCAAGCAGACCACGCGTCACGTAGAGGTACCCACCGGGCAGTGCAAAGGCGTTGATTGCCGGAGAGTTGAGGATCGTGATCCGGTAGGACTGGTTCGGGTTCTCCGAAACAGCCGTCAGCGCGCCCGCAATACGCGCCACCAGTTTCTCCGTTTTCTCGTCATGATACTCGCCGCCATAGCTTGCGACGATCCGCGGATGTTCGCGCGCGCCCATCTGTGCCCGCGGATCACCCTTTTGAACCTCTTCGACGATCTGCGGGGTGCTCGAAGGAGAGACATCCGGGACATAAGCCTGTTCGAACAGCGACTGGCACGACGACAGCAACGCAGTCAACGAAACTGCTGCGAGCAGATTCAACGACCCTCGCAATCCCCGCATACTCGCAAAAGGACCAAGCGCCCACATGTGTCTGTCCGTCGGAGCTGGCATTCTGCCTGGGCTACCTTCCTTCAATACGAGCGGCTGGCACCAATGACTGCCGCCCTCGACTATCATTACCAGCTGCGTGTTCTTCGTGTCTTCGATATGCCCGAAACAACATCATTCAACCGGCAACCACAACCAGCATATAGGAAAAGGAGCCTTCTCCGGTAAGACGATACCGAGGCATGTATGCGGAAAATGCATCATCCGAGCTGCGAATGCCACTGGGGCACGTCCAAATTATGGCGACGGCACCCAGATGCAACACTCTGCCTCACCCACCGAGAAACGCTCTGACGGCTTCGATATCGCGGCGCTCGAGAAACACGTTGACTGGACCGGAAAAGGAAATTCGTCCCCCATCGACGAAGAGCACGTGCTCCGCAAGGCGCGCCACCTCGTCCGCATCGTGGGTGATAATCACCACCGTGTTGCGCGTTTCGCGATGCAGATCTTCAAGAAGGTCCGCCATCACCGATCGCAATCCCGGATCCAGGGCCGCGAAGGGCTCGTCCAAAAGCAGCACCGGTTTGCGCCGCACGAGCGCTCTTGCGAAAGCGGCACGCTGGCGCTCGCCCCCCGAAAGTGTCGAAGGGCGACGGCGCTCGAAACCCTCCAGACCAACGCGCTTCAATGCCGTCGATACCATCTCCCGGTCCCTCGCTCCGAGGTGGAGAGCCGGATTGATTCCGAGCCCGACGTTCGTGAACAGATCAAGGTGGGCGAAAAGATTGTTGTCCTGAAAGACGAGCGAAACCGGCCGATCAGACGGCAGGAGGCCGCGCACATCCTCTCCTTCGATCAACAGCCGACCGTGACTCGGTGTCTCGAACCCAGCAATTAGGTTAAGCAGAGTCGATTTTCCCGAACCGGAGGGTCCGGCAACGGCAGTAATCGCTCCCTTGGGAATTCGGCAGTCGAACGAAAACTCCTGCGCTCCGAGCCGGAGCTGGACATTGTCGAGGACAACGGCATCAGATTCGTCCGGCATTCTCCGCCTCGTCCTTCCGCGGCTGGACGCCGGTGGTTCCGGCGAGGGTTAGAAACAGGCAGATCATACCGAGAATCAAGGCGAGTCCGTCGGCATCGTTGGTGCGATAGTGCCCCATACGACTGTAGATCAGCCACGGCAATGTCGTGACTTTCTCCGAACCGAACAGGGCCACGGCCCCAAGATCACCGAGTGAGAGCGCCATGGCGAAGGAAAGGGCTGTCAGCAACGGCTTCCTGAGAAGCGGCCAGTCGATTAGTCGCAGCTTCGAAAACCCATGGATACCCAGGCTCAGAACCAGACGTCCCGTTGCGGCACGGTGGATTTCCAGTGCAGGCGCCACGACCCGCATGACGAAAGGCAGGGCCATCAACGCATTGATACCGACGACGACCACCGGTGCAAAACTAGCGATGTCCCCCATTGATCTCAAAGCCATGAACCAGCCCGTGGCGAGCACGACCGTCGGGACCAACAATACGAGAGAGGACACGCCCGACAGCAATGCCGAGACGCCGCTCATGGTCAGCGAAGGACGCCGCAAAAGACTGATCACCGTTTGCGCATGGAGTGTCGCCAGCGCAAGCGCGAGTGCCAATAACGCCGAGCCGAGTGCGATTGCCAAGCTTGTCGCTGCGGCCCGCAGAAATGCCGCCTCGGTCAAGAGCTTGAAGAGGTCGGCCCTCAGCCCGGAGACCACGACTGAACCGAGCGGAAGAGCGAGAAACAACACGGCGCCGACGAGCACGGTACCATCCGAAAGACGCACGATGGGGCTCGCTCCGTCGAACCGCCGTGACGGCTTGCCAAGCGTCTGCCCGTACTCCTCCGGCGCAGGAAAGATGGCCATCGCCATCAGGACCAGGGTCGTGACGGCGATCTGCAAGAAGGCAAGCGAAACCGCCCGTTCCGGATCAAAATCGAACCGAAGGGCCTGATAGATCGCGACCTCGAGAGTCGTGGCGGCAGGGCCACCTCCGAGAACCAGCACAAGCGTGAAGCTCGTGGCACATAGCATGAAGACGAGGCCGGCGATGCCGGGGATAAGTGGGCGCAGCGCAGGCCATTCGATGAAGCGGAAGATCGCCCGTGGCTTCATGCCAAGCGTCGCACTCATCAGCCAATACTCGGACGGCAAGCGCTCGAGTCCGGCAAGCATCAACCGTGCTGCAAGCGGCAGATTGAAGAAGACGTGTGCGAGCAAGATGCCGCCGAGGCCATAAATGCTGACCGGCTCCGCCTTGCCAAGGAACAACAGTCCGTCGTTGAGCAGGCCCTGCCGCCCCCAGATGCCGATCAACCCAAGAGCGCCGATCAGAACAGGAAGCCCCATCGGTACCGCGAGGAGCCGGATCACCCATATGCGTCCGGGAAAACGCGTCTGGCGAGCGAGCGATCTCGCAACCGGAATCGCCAGCGTTACCGAGAGCGCCGTCGAGAGAGCCGCCTGCAGCAGGGTAAAGCGCAGCACGGACAGGAGCAGTGGATCGGAGATAAGAACTGTGAAGCCACTGTCCCCGCCATAGCGAAGCAGCGCCAGGACGGCGACACCGACAAACGTTCCGATGGCAGCAAGACTGAACGCACCGCCAAGAAAACCCGTCAGACGTTGCCGTCGTCCCAGCATGGGATTACTTGAGCGTCATTGCTGCCAGCCACTCGTCAATCCAGGCCTTCCGGTTGGACGCAACCTCCTCCGGCGACATCAGGAACGTCTTGGAAGGATCGACGAGCTTTCCGAATGCCTCCGGCAGCGGCTCCGATATCTGTGCGGCGGGCATCATCCAGTTGTTCGTCGGAATGGTATCCTGGAACGCGGGACTGAGCATGAACTTGAGGAACGCGCGCGCGAGGTCCTTCTGGGGTGCCTGCTTCAGCAGGCCGGCGACTTCGATCTGGATGTAATGGCCTTCAGAGAAGGCCGCAGCCTGGTAACGGTCAGTTTCCTCAGCCACCATATGGTAAGCGGGCGACGTCGTGTAGGAGAGCACCATCGGCACCTCACCTTTGGTGAACAGGCCGTAGGCTTCCGACCAGCCCGGCGTCACAGTCAGGATGCGCCCTCTCAGCTTCTGCCAGGCGGCCGGCGCCTCATCGCCGTAGATCGATTTCACCCAGAGCAACAAACCAAGTCCCGGCGTCGACGTCCGGGGATCCTCGATCACGATTTTCTGCGAAGGATCCCCCTCCACGAGTTCCTTCATGCTCTTCGGAGGCATCTTCAATGTCTGTGTGTCGTAAACGACCGCGAAATGACCGTAATCATACGGAACGAAGGTGTCGTCGGAGAAGCCGCCGGGAACCTTGGCTGCCGAGGTATCGACCCCATGTACGTCGAAAAAGCCGGTCTGTTTCGCCTCCGCGACGAGATTGGTGTCGAGCCCGAGAACGAGGTCGGCCTTGCTCGTATCGCCTTCCAGTTTCAGACGCGTCAACAGAGCAACGCCGTCCGCCACGCCAACAAAATCCACCTGGCATTCGCAGGTTTTCTCGAAAGCTTCCTTGACCTTCGGGCCCGGGCCCCATTCGGAAATGAAGCTCTCGTAGGTATAAATCGTCAACGTCTTGTCGGCTGCCGAAGCGGAAACGGACGACAGCATGACAATTGCCGCCGCGGCTACATGCGCACGGCCGGAAAGAACGGATATCATGGTTCGCATAGGCGCCCCTCCTTCGTGTTAGTTTCCGGGAAAAGGGCGTCTATACGCGTCTAATCCCTCCGCCGGTTCGAGCCGGATCAGGTTCCGCGGGTTGGTGTTCACCTCTCAGCCAGCAAGTCATGAAGAACCTTTTTGGCACCCCGTTAGAGCATGGCAGAAATAGCGCGGCATCTCGCGTCACGCAAGCGCACCACGGCTGTTCAGCCGGATTGTCTCGGCTTTCAATGGGCCAATCCGACGGAAGCTTGCCCTCTCCGCCTTTTTCATGCCACAGCAATCAGCTTATCAACCGATCGGCAAGTGCTTGGCCTGTACTATCCAGCCATCTGGTGCGCGGAAGAGCCTGACCCATGACCAATGCAGAGCCACTAGGACGATCCGGAGCCGCCGAGACGACCTACGAGATCGGCTTCAAACGGCAGATTGCGATTGCGGCGACATCCTTCTGGGAGTCGCCGGTACGCAATCGGATCCTTCTCGTTGCGGCCGCCTTGCTGACGATCATTCTCCTCACGGCCTACGGCCAGGTCCTTCTGAACCGATGGAATGCGCCTTTCTACAATTCGCTGGAACGCCGCGACTTGCCCGAATTCATCGTCCAGTTGAAGAACTTTGCATTTATCGCCGGCTTCCTTCTGTTGCTCAACGTCGTACAGACCTGGCTCAATCAGACGGCGGCGCTCTACATGCGGGAAGGTCTGTCGCGCGATATTGTCGACCAGTGGCTGACCGACCGGCGAGCGTATCGGCTTTCGCTTTCAAGCCCCCTTGGCGTCAACCCTGACCAGCGCCTGCACGAAGATGCCCGCAAGCTCTCCGAAATGACCACTTCGCTCACGATCGGCCTCGTCCAGGCAACGATCTTGCTCATCAGCTTCATTGGTGTGCTTTGGCAGCTGTCGAGCGGCTTCGTTTTTCATGTCGGCGATACGAGCTTCTCGATTCCCGGATATATGGTCTGGGGGGCAATCTTCTATGCAAGCATCGCCTCACTGGCCAGCAATCTCGTCGGCTTTCGCCTCACCCGCATCAATGCCGAACGGTACGCCCGCGAAGCAGACCTGCGCTTCTCTCTGATGCGCACGAACGAGAATCTCGAAGCGATCGCACTTGCACGCGGCGAGGAGAACCAGCGCCAGCGCATCCATTCCAAGATAGATGACGTTGTAGCGCTGATCCGTCAGCTCGCAATGGCGCTCACCAATCTGACCTGGGTTACCGCCGGCTTCGGCTGGCTCGCGCTCGTTGTCCCGACCTTGATCGCGTCTCCGGCCTATTTCGCCGGGACCATGAGCTTTGGTGAATTGATGATGTCGGCGGCCGCTTTCAACCAGGTCCACTCGGCGCTGCGCTGGTACGTCAACAATTTCGACTCTATCGCAGACTGGAAGGCGACCCTCCTGCGCGTAATGAGTTTCAGGGCAGCGCTCGTCGACATGGATGATTTCCACCCCGAGGGAAGCGAAGTCCTGCTGGAGCGTGGGACAGCGGAACAGCTTGCTTTCCGGAGCATGACGATCTGCGCAAAGCCAAACGGCAACAGCTGCGAGCACGCCTTTCGCCTGCGCGAACCGGATCCCGTCATCAACTTTGGCGAGAGGGTCATGATCAACGGCGACCAGGGCGTCAATCGGAAACTGCTCTTCGATGCTCTCGCCGGACTCTGGCCGTGGGGAGGCGGATCGATAGACCTTCCGGAACAGGAAATTCTCTTCGTTCCGCAACTGGACTACCTGCCCGAAGGACCGTTACGAGACGCCCTGCTGTTCCCGGCCGCGGCCTCGGCGTTCTCCGAAGAGGAGATCGCTGCGGCGCTGACGCGCGTCGGCCTTCACGAACTCACGAAGTCCCTCGATGAACACGCCCGATGGGACCGCCGGCTCGAAAAGGACGAGCAAATGCTGCTTGCGTTCGCCAATCTGCTGCTCCGCCGCCCGAAATGGATCGTCTTCAACGATGTCCTCGAAGGCTTGGAGCCCGAAACCGTCGAACGGCTGTCGTCAATCATGAACGAATTGCAGGAGGCCACACTTATCTACATCGGCAGATCCGGCGCCTTCTATGACACCATGTCTCCGAGGCTGCTGCATCTGGAAGCGCTCCCGCAGACAACCCTTGCTCTCTAATCTTCAACCTTCGAGTTCTTCGCGCAGCATCTCCAGTTCGAGCCACTCTTCCTCCATTCGCGTAAGGTCGCCTCGCAGCTTTTCCACCTCGGCCGCCAGCCGGTTGAACGTTGCCGCATCCCGAGAGAACAAGCCTGGATCCGCCATTTTTGCTTCGCGAACGGCAATCTCCCCCTCAGCCTTTGCGATCTCCTTCGGCAGGTTCTCCAGCGCGAACTTCTGCTTGTACGAGAGCTTGGCTTTATTCCTGGGGGCTGCCTCCTCGGACGACTTCGCGCCGCCTTCCTGCATTTTCCCTTTGTCTATCCTTACAGCACGGCGACGTTCGTCCTCGGCGCCTTTTCTTTGCGCCAGCATATCGGAGTAGCCGCCGGCATATTCGATCCAGCGACCGTCCGGCTGCTCCGGGTCGGCCGGCGCAATCGTCGAGGTGACGGTGCGATCGAGGAAGTCGCGATCGTGGCTGACGAGGATGACCGTACCGGCATAGCCGGCGACGATCTCCTGCAACAGATCAAGCGTCTCGATATCGAGGTCGTTCGTCGGCTCGTCGAGGATCAGCAGGTTTGACGGCCTTGCCATGATGCGCGCCAGCATCAACCGCGCCCGCTCGCCGCCTGACAGGTTCCGGATCGGCGTGCGCGCCTGTTCGGGCTGGAACAGAAAATCTTTCATGTAGCCGGTCACGTGCCGCTGCTCGCCGTTGACGAGAAGATTCTCACCCCGACCGTCGGTTAGATAGTGAGCCAGGGTGTCGTCGGAATTGAGATCCTCGCGCTTCTGGTCAAGCACCGCAATTTCGAGGTTAGTCCCGAGCTTCACGGTTCCGCTGTCAGGCTCCAACTGGCCTGTCAGCATCTTCAGGAGCGTCGTCTTGCCGGCACCGTTCGGCCCGACGAGACCAATGCAATCACCGCGGTGAACGCGGATCGAGAACGGGGCGACGATCGTGCGTCCACCATACGTCTTGGTGATCCGTTCCGCTTCTATGACCAGCTTTCCGGAATCGCGTGCGTCGGCAAGGTTTGCCTGCACGGTCCCCTGCGGCCCTCTGTGTCCACGATAGTCCGCGCGCATCGCCTGCAATTGGCCGAGACGACGCATATTGCGTTTACGCCGCGCCGTAACGCCGTAGCGGAGCCAATGCTCTTCTCTCTCGATCGCCTTGCCGAGTTTATGTTGTTCGATCTCCTCTTCCTCGAGGACCTTGTCGCGCCATTCCTCGAAGTCACCGAAGCCACGGTTGAGACGACGCGCTGTGCCGCGATCGAGCCAGACCGTCGCAGTCGAGACCTTCTCGAGAAAACGGCGGTCATGGGAGATCAGCACGAGGGCACTACGGCTCTTTTGAAGCTCGCCTTCGAGCCACTCGATGGTCGGCAGGTCGAGGTGGTTGGTCGGTTCGTCGAGCAGCAGAATATCAGGTTCGGGCGCCAGAACACGCGCCAGTGCCGCCCTGCGGGCCTCCCCGCCCGAAAGGCTTCTGGGGTCCTCCTGCCCGGTCAAACCGAGGTGTTCCAGAAGATAGGCGACCCGGTAGGGATCGTCTCCCGGCCCCAGTCCGGCTTCGGCGTAGGCCTGGACGGTTTCGTATCCGTCGAAATCGGGCGCCTGCTCGAGATAACGGACGGTGGCGCTCGGATGCCGGAAAATCTCACCGGACTGCGGCTCTACGAATCCGGCGGCGATTTTCAGCAACGTCGATTTTCCCGAGCCATTGCGACCGACAAGGCAGATGCGGTCACCCGGCTCTACCTGCAGGTTAGCTCCGGCAAGCAGCGGCGTGCCGCCGAAAGACAGGAAGATATTATCAAGTTTGAGGATCGGCGGCGCCAACGGTTCATGCTCCAGTCAAATCAAAGGGACGGGCGAGAAGCATTGCTTCCCCGCCGTCGAGCGACAAGGTAATCGCTCCCTCGGCGACGTTCGAGATGGTGCGTGTTGATCCCAGCGGCAAGGAGAAGTCCTGGAGCGGATACCGCGCATTCTCGATCGACAGCCCGGCAAGGGGCGACAGCCCGATAACTGAAAACAACGAACCGGGCGGCAGGTCCACCGTCACCTTTCCCGGAAGCAGAGGATAGGCCTCTTCCTCGCCGGAGGTCAGGAGCGTTTCATATCCTTCCTTGGCGAGCTGCAACGCCTGCAAGAGATGCATGAGGGCGTGATCCGAACGCTCGCCTCCGAGCGCACCTGCAAGAATCAGCCGGCCGGCGCCACGCCGGATCGCCTCGTCTATCGCAAGCGCACCGTCGGTTTCTGCCTTTTGAGCCGGATATGGGAGCCGGTCAACGTCCGGCCAGGCCTCTCCGAGGGCTTCCGGCGACGAATCGAAGTCACCAACCCAGAGTTCCGGGACGATGCCGAGCATCGACGCATGGCGCATTCCACCGTCGGCCGCGATAAAGCGCCCGCCAGAGACGGATGACGCCAATCGTTCAGTCAGAACCAGGTGTCCCCCGAGGAGGATGGTGAAGGTGGTTTTCGTCATGCGCCCGCCATAGCGCATCTCCTCACGAAAAGAAAAGAATATCGGTGACCACGCCGACTTGCCATCGCGGTACGGAAGGGAGGCTGCAACGCCTCTTCCGAACTCCTGTCACCCCTGGATTCCCGTTGACCGAAAAGGCGCGTGAGCGTATTTAACCTCACTCGTGGTGATTTGGCCGGCCGGCTTGCAGCCACGTTAAACAAATCGCTAAAGGGCCGAGGCGAGCTCCGAAGGACTTTCCGAGGACCAATGGCGATCTGCAAGGTCGCCGGCAGTTTTGTATGCGTGGTTGCGACTGCGCCGCAAGGAAAGTCGAGTTCGAACATGCCGATAAAGATTCCCGATACGTTGCCTGCCTTTGAGACTCTCGTACACGAGGGTGTGCGCGTGATGACCGAAACGGTTGCGATCCGTCAGGACATACGCCCCCTGCAGATCGGCCTTCTGAATCTCATGCCGAACAAGATCAAGACCGAGGTGCAGATGGCGCGGCTCGTCGGAGCCTCGCCGCTTCAAGTAGAGCTTTCCCTCGTTCGTATCGGCGGGCATAAAGCCAAGAACACGCCCGAGGACCATCTGCTTTCCTTCTACCAGACGTGGGAGGAAGTCAGGGATCGCAGATTTGACGGCTTCATCATTACCGGCGCACCGATAGAGACCCTGCCTTTCGAGGAGGTTACCTACTGGGACGAGCTGCAGCAGATTCTCGACTGGACGACGACCAACGTCCATTCGACGCTGAATGTCTGCTGGGGCGCGATGGCCGCCATCTACCACTTCCACGGCGTGCCGAAGTATCTCCTGAGCGAGAAGGCCTTCGGGATCTACCGCCACCATATCCTGAATCCGTCCTCCGTGTACCTTAACGGCTTTTCTGACGACTTCCAGATTCCCGTCTCGCGTTGGACTGAGGTGCGCCGGTCCGACATCGAGAAGGTACCGGGGCTCGAGATCCTGATGGAATCGGACGAGATGGGTATCTGCCTCGTACACGAGAAGACGGCAAACCGCCTCTACATGTTCAACCACGTGGAGTACGACTCGACGTCTTTGGCCGACGAGTACAATCGCGACGTGGCGGCAGGTGTGGCGATCAAGGTGCCGCACAACTACTTCCCCGACGACGATCCCGCGAAGAGGCCGTTGAACCGCTGGCGCAGCCATGCGCATCTCTTTTTCGGAAATTGGATCAACGAGATCTACCAGACGACGCCTTATGATCTGAACACTATCGGCATCGACCGATCGGCGTGATCGAGGCTATGGCCCCACCCCTTTTCAGGGAAACAGGGGTGGGCTGAAGATCACTCAGCGTGAATTCTTACGGAAATGAATGGCAATTCGAGCGGAGCAACCATGGAACGCGAACTCTTCGGGCAGACGGCGGCGGGCGAGCCGGTTTACAGGGTGACCCTCGTGGGCGGCGGGCTGACGATGAAGGTGATCACCTGGGGCGCGGTGATCCAGGACCTACGCCTTGAAGGACATAGCCATCCACTTGTCCTTGGCTTCGAGACCTTCGACGACTACCCACTCCATTCCCCTTATTTCGGCGCGACGCCGGGACGATGCGCCAATCGTATTGCCAACGGCCGTTTCACGCTGGATGGCAGAGAATACCAGCTTGAACGCAACGAAAACGGCGTCGGGCACCTCCACGGCGGCAGTGATGGTATCGCCAAGCGGAACTGGGACATCGTCAGCCTGGCTCCTGATCGTGTCGAAATGGCAATCGTGGATCCGGACGGTCGTGCCGGCTATCCCGGAAATTGCTCGATCACAGCGACCTATACCCTTCAGGAGCACGGTGTCCTGTCCGTCGTCTACACATCGTCGACCGATCGTCCGACGCTCGCCAACGTCTGCCAGCATTCGTATTTCAACCTCGACGGTGGTGAAGACGCCCTCGGACACGACCTGATGCTCGCAGCCGACGCCTACCTGCCGGTCGATGACCGACTGATCCCGACCGGCGAGGTCCGGCCGGTCGATGGCACGCCATTCGACTTCCGGACAATGTCACCAATGAACCACCAGTGGGGTGGAGAGCGCGTCCTCTACGACCACAACTTCTGCCTTTCGCCGTCGCGTGTCGGAAAGCGCACCGTAGCGATCGCTCGCAGCATCACCTCCGGTGTTGCAATGGAAGTGCGGACGACCGAGCCCGGTGTCCAATTTTATGCAGGCGCGAAGCTCAACGTTCCCGTCGCAGGACTTGAGGGTCGCCGGTATGCTCCGTTCGCCGGTTTCTGCCTGGAAACACAGACATGGCCGGACGCAGTCAATCACTCGAACTTCCCGAACGCCGTCCTTCGGCCCGGCGAGGTCCTGCGGCAGGAGACAGAGTACGTCTTCTCGAAGGCATGAGGCCAGACAAGATCGATCGCACTCGCAGGTGAGCGCTCGCCACCTGTGCACTCCGGCAAGTGTCTTGCGAAATGCCTAAGACCCGGAGACGAGGGATGACCAGCCGCGACGCGCGCTGCTCCGCCTTTACATATCCGGGCGCTATCTTGAACTTTTGGAGAAACTGGAGCGGGTGAGGCGATTCGAACGCCCGACCCCAACCTTGGCAAGGTTGTGCTCTACCCCTGAGCTACACCCGCTCATATCCGCGATCCGGGGGTAGTCGGTGGATCGTGGGTCGTCCGTGTTGCGGCGACGGGCGCTATATGGCCCAACCGTTTTTCAAATGCAACAGGGAAATGACGAAATCGTCCAGAATTTTTTCAACTTGTTGGGAAACAAGGGAAAATGCCCGCCTGAGCAACGACATCTGTGATTGCCAACACAAGTCGCCGATCGTATCAATCAATCATTCTACCGGACAATCCCGCCCCTCGAACCCTTTCCCGAGAGACTGCCATGACGAATAGCCCAAAAACCTCCGACGACCTCTTCCGGTTGCTTGATGAGCTAAAGATCGCTCACAAGACCAAACATCATCCACCTGTTTTCACGGTGGCAGAGTCCGTCGCGCTTCGCGACGAGATTCCTGGCGGCCACACCAAGAACCTCTTCGTCAAGGACAAGAAGGACCGGTATTTTCTCCTGACGGTCGAGGAGAATGCGGTCGTAGACCTGAAAACGGTGCACACTATCCTCGGCGCGTCCGGCCGCGTCTCCTTCGGCAGGCCAGAAAAGCTCATGGAATACCTCGGCGTCATTCCGGGGGCGGTGACCGTCTTCGGAGCGATCAACGATACCGGTCACAACGTCACGTTCGTGCTCGATTCCGATCTCATGAACGAAGACATCATCAACGGCCATCCTCTGTCGAACGACGCGACGACATCCGTGGCTCGAGACGACTTGCTGCGCTTTCTTGAAGCGACCGGGCATACACCGCTTGTCTTGAAAGTAACGGCCTGACATACGATCTTAGCGACACACCGAAGGTCCCGGGCGGCCATCAACGGCGGAGTATTCTGATGAGCGACAGCGGCAATCCCTATAGCAGTTTTGGTGGTCAGATGACGGGTCATGCTCATTTGGGAGATACCCCGCCGCGAAACCACATCAGGGACACGACGACTGCAGGCTTTGCGAAGGATGTTCTGGAAGAATCACGCAAGCAGCCGGTTCTTGTCGACTTTTGGGCACCATGGTGCGGACCGTGTCGTCAGCTCGCGCCGGTAATCGAAAAGGTGGTCGGAGAATCAAACGGCCGAGTCAAACTGGTAAAGCTCAACATTGACGATCATCCCGCCATTCCCGGGCAGCTCGGCATTCAGTCGATCCCGGCTGTCGTCGCCTTCGTCAATGGCCAGCCGGTAGACGGGTTCATGGGCGCCATTCCCGAGAGTCAGGTCCGGCAGTTCATCGAGAAGCTGGCAGGCCCCGCAGGCAACGCCGGCGAAGCCGAATTGACCGCGGCGCTCGACGAGGCTGACGGTCTCGTCGCTGCAGGAAACTTCGAAGATGCCGCACAGCTTTTCGGAGCCGTGATGCAAGCCGATCCCGAAAACGTGCGTGCGATAGCCGGCATCGCGGAATGCATGCTTGGAACCGGTCAGCATGAACGCGCGTCGCAGCTCGTTGTCAAGCTTCCAGAGACCCTCTCCAAGGCGCCGGAACTGCAGGCGGTGGCCAAGAAACTGGAGCAGATCAACGAGGCTCGCAAGCTCGGCGATCCGCAGGCTCTCGAGCATGAACTGGCTCTCGACCCGGACAATCACGAGGCGCGCATGAAGCTCGCCAAGATTCTCAACGTGCAGGGCCGGCGCGAGGAAGCGGCGGAACATCTGCTCATAATCATGCGCCGCGACCGCGCTTTCGACGATGATGGCGCCCGTCGACAACTCCTGCAGTTCTTCGATGTATGGGGTCCGAAGGATCCGGTGACAGCCATGGCGCGCAGGAAGCTTTCGTCGATCCTCTTTTCCTGAGGGCCGACTGTGCGCCTCTTGAGTTCGCTTTCGCGCGAACCACATATTGAGAGGTACGGGCGGTTTCTCCATCCGTACCGGGAGTGCGTAGATGAAAGTCGGCAACGCGAGATATCTGACTGAAAGAGACCTGCCGGAGATCCTGTCGGTCTTTCCCCTGAGTGGCGTTTTGTTACTGCCGGGCGGACAGTTGCCACTCAATATCTTCGAACCACGTTATCTGGAGATGTTCGATGCGGCGCTTGCCGGGAATCGGTTGATCGGCATCGTTCAGCCGGCGTTCCAGGGGACATCCGCGGGCGAACCTGCGTCGGGACCGGCTCTCTGCCAGGTCGGCTGTATCGGTCGGATCACGTCTTTCGGCGAGACGGGTGATGGGCGCTATATCGCGTCACTCAGCGGCGTCTGCCGCTTTCGGCTGATGGAGGAGGTCGCAAGTCATCGTCCCTACCGCAGTTTTCGGATCGCGCCCTTTTTTGCCGATCTTTCCGACGCGGACGAAGAGGCAACGATCGATCGCAATGCACTTCTTGCCGCGTTCCGCGCCTATCTTGAAGCGAACAAGCTGGAAGCGGACTGGGAAAGTGTCGAGCGCGCGAGCAACACGACGCTCGTGACGTCCCTGTCGATGATGTCGCCCTTCGGTCCGGCCGAGAAGCAAGCGCTCCTCGAGGCTCCCGACATGCGAAGCCGCGCCGAAACGCTGATTGCGATCACCGAGATCGCTCTCGCACGCGAGTTCGGTGACCCCGACACGATTCTCCAATAGGACGGCCGGCATGGACAGCCGAACGAGCACGGTCGATCCGAAGCTTCTGGAGCTTCTCGTCTGCCCACTGACCCAGGGCCGCCTTACCTATGACCGGCAGAAAAACGAGTTGGTTTCGGAAAAGGCAAAGCTTGCCTACCCCATACGGGACGGTGTCGCGATCATGCTCGTATCGGAAGCACGAAGCCTAGAGGACTGACGGCGCTGCCGATCACAACGGCTGACCCGCGAGAAGTCGCGGCCGCTCAGCGCCTCCTCCGGTTCCTGCCGCCTCATGGATGAAGTAGGATTTCAGTCCCGGTAACCGATCCACGAGGCCAAGGCCGAAATCGCGCACGGCCCGGATCGGCGACAGATCGTTCGAGAACAGACGGTTCAGGACGTCGGTCGTCACGCCCATGCGGAAGGTGTCGAAGCGGCGCCACTGCTGGTACCGTTCCAGGACATTGAGATCACCAATGTCCAGACCGATGCGATCTGCATCGACCACCGTCTCAGCAAGTGCTGCCACGTCCTTGAAGCCGAGATTCAGACCTTGGCCGGAGATCGGATGAATGCCGTGAGCGGCATCGCCTGCCAGTGCAAGGCGCGGCGCTACGAAGGCACGTGCCAATGTCAGTCCGAGCGGGAAGGCACGTCGGTCGCCTACCGCCCGTATAGAGCCCAGCTTGTAACCGAAGCGACGTTCCAGTTCTTCCTCGAACACGAGATCGTCGGCAGAAACAAGCCGGTCGGCCTCTTCCGTGCGCTCCGTCCACACGAGGGACGAGCGATTGCCTTTTAGCGGCAGGATGGCGAAGGGGCCGGCTGGAAGGAAGTGCTCTTCAGCACAGCCATCATGCGGGCGCTCATGCTCTACGGTCGTCACGATACCAGACTGGCCGTAGTCCCAGGTAACAGTCTTGATCCCGGCCATGTCCCGGAGCTTGGAACGCACACCGTCGCAAGCGATGACGAGCCTGGCGGACAGCACCGTTCCGTCGGAAAGCGTCAGAGCCGCGGTGGCAGGGCCATTTTCAAGTCCGGTCGCGCGTACCCCATGCCGAACGGTGACACCAGCCTTCGCGCAGGCATCCCTCAGCGCCCCCACCATGGCGACATTCGGGATCATATATGCGAACGGCCGCCCATCCTCGACAACACCGTCAAAGGTGAGGAAGACCGGCCGGACCGGGTCGGAAGTCTTCGAATCGGTCACGATCATTTTGGTGATCGGCTGCGCCTCGGGCTCGATGCGATCCCAGATCCCGAAAACTTCCAGCATGCGGATGGCCGCCGCAATGATTGCCGAGGCGCGGGGGTCCTTCTTCCAGGCATCTTCCGGAGCCGCCTCGACGACCTCCACAGCAAGATGCGGCGCGGCCTGCTTGACCGCCAGCGCCACCGAAAGCCCGACATATCCGCCGCCGACGACCAACATATCCAACATCACGCACTCCATTAGCACTTGTGTGTGGCAAGGCACCTATATAGATCAGCCTTGAACTTCTTCCTACATGCGAGGTCTTCATAACATGCCGCAGCAGAACGAAGAACCCAGCGCGATGGACGGTCTTATCAAGACGCTTGATATCGAGAAGCTGGAGGAGAACCTCTTTCGCGGAAGCAGCCCCCGGAACGGCTGGCAACGCGTCTTCGGAGGCCAGGTCATCGCGCAGGCGTTGATGGCGGCGCAGCGTTGCGTCGAGGATGATCGTCTCGTTCACTCGCTCCACGCCTATTTCATGCGTCCCGGAGATCCGTCCGTGCCGATCATATACCAGGTCGAGCGCATCCGTGACGGTGCAAGCTTCACCACTCGCCGTGTCGTCGCGGTCCAGCACGGCAAGGCAATCTTTTCGATGTCGGCTTCCTTCCAGGTGGAAGAACCGGGTTTCGATCATCAGGTGGCGATGCCACCAGTTCCGCCGCCGGAGCAATTGATCGGTGAAAAAGAGTTCAAGGAGATCTTCCTTGCCGATGCGCCGGAGAACGTGCGCCGGTATTGGGGACGTAATCGTCCGATCGAGATCAGACCGGTTTCGCTCATCCACTACGTCTCGAAGGAGAAGCTGGAGCCAACCGCTCACATCTGGGTCCGGGCCGTTGGTGAAGTTCCGGACGATCGTCGCTATCAGGCCGCCATCCTTGCCTATCTCTCCGACATGACGCTGCTGGATACTTCCCTCTATGCGCACGGCACGTCGATTTTCGACCCCAATCTTCAGGTTGCAAGCCTCGACCACGCGATGTGGTTTCATCGCCCCTGCGATCTCCGAGACTGGATGCTTTACACGCAGGACAGTCCAAGCGCATCGGGTGCAAGAGGCATGACGCGCGGCAGCCTCTATTCGCGGTCTGGTCACCTCATCGCTTCGGTGGCGCAAGAGGGGCTGATCCGCAATCGTGCAAATGATGGAAAAGAAGGCAAAAAATAGAATCTGCCTACAATTTAATCAAATCAGCGTCCAATCTGTGCCGCTTTATTGAACGACCGTACTATATCTTTTATATTTCAATAACTTATCTGGAAGCCAGAATCTGGCACGCCCTTTGAATGTCTCATGCCGGTCGCTGATCAATTCATGTCGCAGCGGCAAGGAGAGTCGGCTCCGAGCCGAGGACAAACAAAGGATGGGACGCCAGATGAAAATTGTAATGGCCATTATCAAGCCGTTCAAACTGGACGAGGTGCGCGAAGCCCTCACAGCTGTCGGCATACAAGGCCTCACCGTAACCGAGGTGAAGGGTTACGGCCGCCAGAAGGGCCACACCGAGATTTACCGCGGCACGGAATACGCCGTCAGCTTTCTGCCGAAGCTGAAGATCGAAATCGCCGTAGCCTCGGAGCTCGCCGACAAGGCGGTCGAGGCAATCGCGGCCGCTGCCAAGACGGGTCAGATCGGGGACGGCAAGATCTTCGTCTACTCGATCGATCAGGCCGTGCGTATTCGCACCGGTGAAACCAATTCCGAAGCCCTTTAAAGAATGGCCGCTAGGGGAGTCTTTCTGATGTCATTTGTTAAGTTTTCTTCCACTTGCGCCCGGATCGGTGCCGCTTCGGCCGCCCTGCTGGCACCGGTCGTGGCCTTCGCCCAGGACGCCGCGCCTGCAGTCGCCGAAGCCGCTGCCGCTGCACCGGTCCCGGACAAGGGCGACACCGCATTCATGTTCCTCGCCACGATCCTCGTTCTCTTCATGGTGGTTCCCGGTCTCGGCCTGTTCTACGGTGGCCTTGTCCGCGCCAAGAACATGCTCTCCGTTCTAATGCAATGCACCGTGATCGCCGCTACGGTCATGATCGTCTGGGTGCTCTACGGCTATTCTTTTGCCTTCGGCGGCTCGACGAGCCCGTTCTTCGGCGGTTTTGCCAAAATCTTCCTTGCCGGTGTCACGAAGGATAGTATGGCAGCGACCTTCTCACAGGGCGTCGTCATTCCGGAATACATCTTCATGTTGTTCCAGATGACCTTCGCTGCGATCACGCCCGCTTTGATCATCGGCGCCTTTGCCGAACGCATCAAGTTCTCGGCCTCGATCCTGTTCTGCCTGCTCTGGGTTACCTTCGTCTACTTCCCCATCGCTCACATGGTCTGGGACGCGAACGGCTATCTCTTCGGCCTCGGCGCACTGGATTTCGCGGGCGGTACCGTCGTCCACATCAATGCGGGCGTCGCCGGGCTCATCGGTGCCCTGCTGGTCGGCAAGCGCGTCGGCTACGGCAAGGACATGATGGCCCCCCACTCCATGACCCTCACCTATGTCGGTGCCGCCATGCTGTGGGTCGGCTGGTTCGGCTTCAACGCCGGCTCCAACCTCGAAGCTTCGGGCGGCGCGATGCTCGCAACCGCCAATACTTTTGTCGCGACCGCAGCCGCCATCCTTTCCTGGAGCGCTGTCGAGGCATTCACCCGCGGCAAGTCCTCGATGCTCGGTGCGGCTTCGGGCATGATTGCCGGGCTCGTCGCCATCACTCCGGCGGCCGGTCTCGTCGGCCCAATGGGCGCGATCATCATGGGCATACTGGTTTCGCCGCTCTGCTACTTCTTTGTCTCCGTCGTGAAGAACAAGTTCGGCTACGACGATACCGCCGACGTCTTCGGCGTCCACGGCGTGGGTGGCATGTTCGGCGCGCTTGCGACCGGGATCTTCACCAGCGCGTCGCTCGGCGGCGTAGGCTATGCGGGAGAACAGACCATGGGCGGTCAGTTGCTGGTTCAGATCCAGGCTGTCGTGATCACGCTCGTCTGGACCGGCATCGGTTCTGCAATCCTCTATAAGCTCACTGACGTCATCGTCGGGCTGCGCGTGCCGGCCGAAGCGGAACGCGAAGGTCTCGACCTCGCCTCGCACGGAGAAGCCGCCTATCACAGCTAAGATCAGAGCCGCACCGGCTGGCCCGGTGTGGGTTCTGCTTACGACGCGGTCGTGATTACGAAATTTCCGAGCCCAGGCTTCCAGCCTGGGCTCTTTCTTTTGCGGACACACTGCCGGCGGTCGCGGATGCTGCTGGATGGTTAATGAGCCATTAACCGTCCCTCCATTACTGTGCGGCGAAGGGCGAGAGCGCCGGAAAGCCACAAAACGCCGTCATACGCGCGAACGAATCTCGAAACGGGCAGGCACGACATGAACAGAGGTACCTCGTTGATGATGGGAGAGCATGGCGACCGTCCCGCCTTGACGGCGTTCCTCCTCCGGCAACTTCTCACATTGGCCGGCTTCGCGCTTTTCGTGCTGCTGATGTTCGCGGTCGCGGCACTGGCAACATGGAACGTCTCGGACCCCAGTTTCTCCTACGCGACGGCAAACGAGCCAACAAACGTACTCGGCCGCGGCGGTGCCGCCTTCGCGGACCTCATGCTGCAGTTTCTCGGCCTTGCGAGCGTCGTCGCTCTGCTTCCCGTCCTCGCGTGGTCTCTGGCACTTATTACCAGCCGTCCGATACATCGCTTTCCGGCGCGCCTCGGCGCCTGGGCAATCGGATCGCTTCTCTCCTCAGCCGTCATCGGCTGCTTTCCGCCGCCCCTGACCTGGCCAATTCCGAACGGAATTGGTGGTGTTCTCGGTGACGCCATTCTTCGCTTTCCGGGGCTGTTTATTGGCAGCTATCCGACAGGAACGGCTTCCATCATCGTCGGCGTCGTCTTGGCCGGCCCTGCCGTCTGGTCGCTGCTCTTCGCCGCCGGCCTGGTCGGCAAGGCGAACGAAGATGAACCGGACATCGCACCGGTCAAACCGCTGAAGGCAACGCGGATCGAACCTGCATTCGAAGACGAGACGGACGAGGATGATGGCGGCTGGCTTGCACTCGGTGCGATTGCCCACAGCTGGTATACGGCCCGCGCCCGGATCCGACGCCTGCTGGGCTTGAAGCCGCCCGAACACAACCGGAATCGGTTCGACCAGCCCTACGACTTCAACGAGGACGAATTCAGCCCGCTGAACGAACCGCACCGGACCAAGGTCGGCACCGCAGCTCGCCGCGAGCCGTCGATGGAGACGGTGCCGCAAGCCGGTCCCGGACGGCAACGAACCATTCTCGCACCACCTCCGATGATGGGCGATCATTCCGATCAGGACTTCGATGATGACCCGCCATTCGATCTCGATGACGCCCGTCCTGCAGACATTCTGCCGGACAGCGACGATGACGACTGGAGCGAGGTGTCATCAAGCAACACCAGGCCATCCTTGAGCGGTCGCGCTTCGCCGCGTGTTGCCGCGCCTCCTGCGCGTCCGAAACCCGGCGCACGGGTCGAGAGGGAGGCACAGACCTCCTTCATCCGTCCTGAAGGCTTTCAGCTTCCTTCCGTGCATCTTCTTGCGGAACCGAAAAGCATTGGTCGCGACGCGACGCTCTCGGCGGACGCCCTGGAACAGAACGCCCGCATGCTGGAAGGCGTCCTGGAAGATTTTGGTATCCGGGGTGAAATCATCCACGTTCGGCCGGGACCTGTCGTCACCCTTTACGAGCTCGAACCTGCTCCGGGCATCAAGTCGTCACGCGTGATTGGCCTCGCCGACGATATCGCCCGCTCCATGAGCGCTATCGCAGCCCGCGTCGCCGTCGTCCCGGGGCGCAATGCAATCGGTATCGAACTTCCGAACCAGACCCGCGAAACGGTTTATCTGCGCGAACTCATCGCTAGTCACGATTTCGAGGCCAGCAAGGCGAAGCTGGCAATGTCCCTTGGCAAGACCATCGGCGGCGAACCGGTGATCGCGGACCTTGCCAAGATGCCGCATCTTCTGGTGGCGGGCACGACCGGCTCCGGTAAGTCGGTGGCCATCAATACGATGATCCTGTCATTGCTCTACCGGCTCCCGCCGGAAAAGTGCCGCCTGATTATGATCGACCCCAAAATGCTCGAGCTTTCCGTCTACGATGGAATTCCGCACCTGCTGTCACCGGTCGTCACCGATCCCAAGAAAGCGGTCGTAGCTCTGAAATGGACCGTCCGGGAGATGGAAGAGCGGTACAAGAAGATGTCGAAGATTGGTGTCCGCAATATCGACGGCTTCAACAGCCGCGTCGAACAGGCGCTCGCAAAGGGCGAAATTCTGACGCGAACCGTCCAGACCGGCTTCGACCGGCAGACCGGCGAGGCGATCTACGAGACGGAAGAGTTCGACCTCCAGCCGATCCCCTATATCGTCGTCATCATCGACGAAATGGCCGACCTGATGATGGTCGCCGGCAAGGACATCGAAGGGGCGGTGCAGCGGCTCGCCCAGATGGCGCGCGCCGCTGGTATTCACGTCATCATGGCGACACAGCGGCCGTCCGTCGACGTCATTACTGGTACGATCAAGGCGAACTTCCCGACCCGTATCTCTTTCCAGGTAACCTCGAAGATCGACAGCCGCACGATTCTCGGTGAGCAGGGCGCCGAACAGCTGCTCGGTATGGGCGACATGCTCTACATGGCCGGCGGCGGTCGGATTCAACGCGTGCACGGCCCCTTCGTGTCCGACAACGAAGTCGAAGAGATCGTAGCCTACCTCAAGACACAGGGCGCACCGCAATACCTCGACGCGATCACGGCCGACGAAGATGACGAGGACGATGCCGGACCTGCAGGAACCGCAAACCTGGCGGATTCCGACGATCCCTATGACCAGGCGGTGGCGATCGTGCTTCGCGACGGCAAGGCTTCGACCTCCTATATCCAGAGACGACTTGGAATCGGCTACAACCGTGCGGCATCGCTGATCGAGCGGATGGAACAGGAGGGCATCATCGGACCCGCCAACCACGCCGGGAAGCGCGAGATTCTCGTACCGACCGAAGCCGACATCATCGAGCGCTGACGGCAACCTCACCGAGTGGAGCGGCCATCCGCCGATGGCTGAAATGGCCATCATCGCGCCGCGTTTCTCGGCCATGCAGAGATAAATCGAGGAGTACCCAATGATTCACGTGAAAACAGGGCC
>DATGWU010000183.1:0-21562 GCA_035299345.1 Rhizobium sp. | reverse complement strand
ATCCTCCTCGCCCTCGTCGTCGCCACTGTGGTGATCACGATTGCAGGCCTCAGTCTGCTGTGGTGAGGAAATGTGCTAGTCAGCTTCCCCCCACCGACTGCCTGTCTCAGGCAAATCCGGGGTGACTTCGGGTTCTGATGTCGCTTTGCGGTATTCGATCCCGGCCAACTTCAAGTCATACACTTCGACCGGAACTCCCGCCTTGTCTACTGCCAGTATTCCAACGAGTTCAGGCGGCGCATTGCGCAGGTAGCCCTCTGCCCGATCCAGCGCGGCAATGAGTTCGTCGCGGATCATTGCTGCAGTCCACTTGGAAGGCAGGCCACGGACCGTCGTGTAATCGTCGTTCGTCACGGACAAGGCCCTGCGCCGGATCTCCTCGATTGTGCGTAATGGCGAAAAGTATGGAGGTTTGCCGGCGGCAGCCATGATCACGGCCCCAAGAGGGCACATGCGGCCGTCGATCATCATTAAATCCACATAGTCTCGGGCCTTGGTCCGTGTTGAGGCGGCGATCACCTTATTCACTGCAAGGTCCGCCCGGTGCAGACGAGCGCCCCATTCCTCGTCCCGGACGAGGGGGAAGAAGCGGGTCCGACTTTCGCTCATCCATTGGACGAGGGTGCCTTCGCCTCCACGTTTTACGCTTGCCTCGACGCAGCCATAGATCTTGACCTCCACAGAGACCTCGAAGCCGTCGGCCTTCAGTTTTGCAATATCGGCATCCGCGGCAGATCCGATTTCCTCATCGGTATCGTGGAAGATATCAATGTCGTCCGACATGCGCGGCCAATCCATGTTCAGGACGATCCCTCCGGCGATATAACTGCTGTCGGATCGGTTCCCGGCGATGGAGGCCATGATATCTCGCTGGAGCCGCGTCAGTGCCATTAGCGCCCGTTTCCCAGTTGCGAAATCATTTGTCGTCCCAGAGCATAAGCTCGCGCATCACCGCGCTCCATGAGAGCGTTCGCGACAACTCGTGCCTTCTGCGGCAGATCATTCAACCTTTCAATGTCGATGTTGTCGAACACCCGGAGCCCGTATCTATCGGTCGCGATCCTGATGAATTCCGCCAGTCGCGCCTTCTCGCTGCGATGCTCCGCACGGAACTCGGCGGCAATCTTCAAGATTTCTTCTCGCCGAGCTTTCGGCACGAGTACCTCTACCCTGACGAGATCGGATGCTCCTCCAGTCTCCCGATATCTTCTGATGCGCTCTTTCACAGACATATCCATCGCTCCTGCATTCGACAGATATAGGCGTATCCGGGATACGCATCAAGCTTTGCATTGGTTACGGAAAGCAGCACTATCGTTCGCCGTCGATCTAGCAAGAACTCGAGTTTCTCGGCCAGGCATTGTGCGATCCCTTCGCGCCGTTCCTCCAGTATCGTCATACTCAAACACCCGCAGACCAGCCGTTGTCCTTTGCCTCGCTCACCAGCCACGTTGCCAGCCATTCGACGTGGCGGCCCGGTTGGTCGGGCGCCACCAGCCAGTAGCCGCGTCCCTTCGCCTCAAGTGTCGGGCCGACGGTGCGGAGCACACCGGAGGACATGGGGACGTCGACGAGCCCCTCCCATCCGATCGCTATCCCCTGCCCCGTCAGCGCGGCCTGCACGACGAGCGAATAGGTGTTGAAGGTCAGGTCGACATGTCCGGCCTGCGCCTCCCTCTTCGCGCCGAAGTGCGACAGATAGGTCGTCCATTCGAACCACGGCGCCTGCGAGGGACTGTCGAGGTGGATCAGCGTCGACCGGGCGAGCGAGGACGGGTCGTCGAACGGTCCGTTCCTCTCGGCGAATGCGGGCGTGCACACCGGCGTGACGACCTCCGGTACGAGCAGGAGAGCGTCCGCCTTCACGTCGCTCTTCGCACCGAAGACGACGGCAATCTCGTTTTCGCCGAGACGGGTCTGCTGGAAGCGCTGCGTCGCGACGATCTGGATGTCCAGTTCGGGATGGAGCTGCCGGACCGCATGCATTCTCGGCATCAACCAAAGCGAGGAGAAGGCATAGTCCGTCAACAGCCGGATCGTCCCGCGATCGCGCTCGGCATGGAACCCGCGCACGGCATCGTCGATGTCCCCGACCGCCCGCCGGGCGATCTCGAACAGCTGCCGCCCCGCCGGGGTGAGCTCGACGCCACGGTGGACACGCTCGAAGAGCGCGACCCCGACCTCCTCCTCGGCCCGCCGGATGTGATAGCTGATCGCCGGCTGCGACATGTTCAGCACGTTTGCCGCGGCAGTCAGGCTGCCCTGTCTCGTCGCCTCGACGAAGACGCGCATCCAGCCGAGGTCAACCGGTCGGTCTCGCATCGAAAATCCTTATGGCAAGCATCGAGAAAACCCGTCTTCACAGGGAAGGAAAATAGACCGACGAATACGGAAATCAAATAACAAGGGGAATGAAAATGAGGAAGACTCCTGTTGCCGCCGGCGCCACGCTGGCGATCCTTCTCTCCGTTTCGGTCGCCGGGACCGTCCAAGCCGGTGAAGACGCGGCCTGCAAGACCATCCGGATGTCCGATCCGGGCTGGACCGACATCACCGCGACGAACGGCGTCGCCGGCGTTCTGCTCTCCGCACTCGGCTACGAAGCCGAGGTCAAGACGCTTTCGGTGCCGATCGGCTACGAGGCGATGAAGAACAAGGAGATCGACGTCTTCCTCGGCAACTGGATGCCGGCGCAGAACGCCTTCATCGAGGACCTGAAGAAGGCCGAAGCCATCGAGATCGTCGGCCGGAACCTCGAAGGCGCGAAGTTCACGCTGGCGGTGCCGTCCTATGTTGCAGCCGAGGGTGTAAAGGATTTCTCCGACCTTCAGAAACACGCCGACGAATTCGACCATTCGATCTATGGGATTGAGCCCGGCGCACCCGCCAACGGCAGCATCCAGAAGATGATCGATGCGGGCGAGTTCGGCCTCGCTGACTGGACGCTCGTCGAATCGAGCGAACAGGCGATGCTGTCCCAGGTGGAGCGTGCGGCCGAGAAGAAGGCGGCGATCGTCTTCCTCGCCTGGGCGCCGCATCCTATGAACAACCGGTTCGAGCTCACCTATCTCTCCGGCGGGGACGCCTACTTCGGGCCGAACTACGGCGGTGCCGAGGTCTATACGCTCGCCCGGACCGGCTGGACGGCGATGTGCCCCAACGCGGCGCGCTTCTTCAAGCAGCTCACCTTCGACATCGGCATGGAGAACACGCTGATGGGGAAGATCCTCGAGGGCGAGGAGCCGAAGGCAGCAGCCACCGCCTGGCTGAAGGAAAACCCACAGTCGCTCGGCGCCTGGCTCGAGGGCGTGACCACCTTCGATGGCGCTCCAGGCGCCGAGGCCGTCAAGGCATCCCTCGGGCTCTGAGCAGGAAAGACGTCATGGCGCGACCCAATATCCTCGTCCTGATGGTGGATCAGCTGAACGGAACGCTGTTTCCCGACGGCCCCGCCGACTTCCTGCACGCGCCGAACCTGAAGGCGCTGGCGGAGCGCTCCGTGCGCTTTGCCAACACCTATACGGCAAGCCCCCTCTGCGCACCGGCGAGGGCCTCCTTCATGTCGGGCCAGCTTCCGAGCCGGACGCGCGTCTACGACAATGCCGCCGAGTTCGCCTCGGACATCCCGACCTTTGCCCATCACCTGCGCGCGGCCGGCTACCAGACCTGCCTCTCGGGAAAGATGCACTTCGTCGGACCCGACCAGCTTCACGGCTTCGAGGAGAGGCTGACGACGGACATCTACCCGGCCGACTTCGGCTGGACGCCGGACTATCGCAAGCCCGGCGAGCGGATCGACTGGTGGTATCACAATCTCGGCTCCGTGACGGGCGCCGGCACGGCCGAGATCACCAACCAGATGGAATATGACGACGAGGTCGCCTATCACGCGACCCGCAAGCTATACGATCTGGCGCGCGGGAATAACGATCGCCCTTGGTGCCTGACCGTCAGTTTCACCCATCCGCACGACCCCTATGTCGCCCGCAAGCGCTTCTGGGATCTCTACGAGGATTGCCCGGTGCTCGACCCGAAGCTCGGTGCGATCCCCTCCGACGAACAGGATCCCCATTCGCAGCGGCTGCTCGTCGCCTGCGACCACGACGCATTCGAGATCAGCCAGGAGGACGTGCGGCGGGCTCGGCGCGGTTACTTCGCCAACATCTCCTATGTCGACGAGAAGATCGGCGAAATCATCGACGTGCTGGAGCGGACCGGCATGCGTGAGGATACCGTGATCCTCTTCGTATCCGATCACGGCGACATGCTCGGTGAACGCGGGCTCTGGTTCAAGATGAGCTTCTTCGAAGGCTCGGCACGCGTGCCGCTGATGATCTCGGCCGCCGGTTGGGTACCCGGCCTTTTCGGCACGCCCGTCTCGACGCTCGACGTCACCCCGACCATCGCGGCGCTGGCCGGCATCGACATCGCGTCCGTGCGTCCCTGGACCGACGGCGAGGATCTCGGTCCCGTCGTCCGGGGAGAAGGCAGCCGCGGACCGGTGCCCATGGAATATGCCGCGGAAGGTTCCGAGGCACCGCTCGTCGGGCTCAGGGCCGGACCGTACAAGCTGACGCTCTGCGAGAAGGACCCTCCGCTTCTCTACGATATCGAGGCTGATCCCGACGAGTTGCAGAACCTCGCCGAGGACCCGCGTCACGAGGAGGCGCTCGCCCGCCTGACCGCCGAATGCGGGAAGCGCTGGAACCTTCGAGCCTTCGACGCCGCCGTCCGGGAAAGCCAGGCGCGGCGCTGGGTCGTCTACACCGCCCTGCGCAACGGCTCCTACTATCCCTGGGACTACCAACCGCTGCAGAAGGCTTCGGAACGCTACATGCGAAACCACATGGACCTGAACGTGTTGGAGGAAAGGCAAAGGTTCCCGCACACGTCGGCGTGACGGGCGGCCGGCTCACCGGCCCCCCGCTCCCACCACCCTCAGCCCGCGATCGGCGGGGCGAGGCGGGCGAAGCCTTCCTGACGGCGGTAGGGGAAATGCGGATAGGGTGCCGTGACGGCGCTTGCCGCGTCGAGCTTCGCGACCTGGTCGTCCGTGAGCGACCAGCCGACCGCGCCGAGGTTCTGGCGAAGCTGCTCCTCGTTTCGGGCACCGATGATGACGGAGGCGACGGTCGGCCGGCGGGTCAGCCAGTTGAGCGCCACCTGCGGCACGGTCTTGCCGGCTTCCTCGGCGATCGTCTCCAGCGCATCGACGACGCGGTAAAGGTGCTCGTCCTCCACCGGCGGACCGAAACTTGCCGTCTCATGCAGCCGGCTGCCCTCGGGCAGGGCCACGCCGCGGCGGATCTTGCCGGTCAGCCTTCCCCAGCCGAGCGGGCTCCAGACCAGGGCACCGAGCCCCTGGTCCGCTCCGAGCGGCATCAGGTCCCATTCGTAATCGCGGCCGAGCAGCGAATAGTAGACCTGGTTTGCCACATAGCGCGGCCAGCCATGCCGGTCGGCGACGGCGAGCGCCTTCATGATCTGCCAGCCGGAGAAATTCGATACGCCGACATAGCGGACCTTGCCGGTGCGCACGAAAGTATCGAGGGTCGAGAGCACCTCGTCGACGGGCGTCGCCGCATCGAAGGCGTGAAGCTGCAGGATATCGATGTAGTCGGTATCGAGCCGTTTCAGTGCGTCCTCCACGGCGCGGATCAGCCTGAAGCGCGACGTGCCGGCGTCGTTCGGCCCCTCGCCCATCGGCAGGCCGGTCTTCGTCGAGATCAGCGCCTTGTCGCGGCGGCCCTTGAGCGCCGCGCCGAGCACGCTCTCGGAGGCGCCGCCCGAATAGACGTCTGCCGTGTCGAAGAGATTGACACCGGCCTCGAGGCAGATGTCGACGAGGCGGCGGGCCTCCCTGTCGTCGGTATTGCCCCAGGCCCCGAAGAGCGGGCCCGAGCCGCCGAAGGTGCCGGCGCCGAAACTCAAGACCGGAACCTTCAGGCCCGAGCGTCCGAGAAAGCGATAGTCCATGGCATTGTCCTTTCAGAGGATGGAGAAAATCAGATGGCGGAAGCGGAGCGCTGGCCCGTCGCTGCGGCCGTCACCGCCACGACGACCGCGGCTGCGGGGAAGAGGGCGGCCGCGAGTGGCACGAAGGCAAGGCCGGGCCCATGATCGATGACCGCACCGCCGGCCCAGGCGCCGATGGCGTTGCCGAGGTTGAAGGCGGCGATGTTGAAGGAGGAGGCGAGGCTCTGGCCGGCGCCATCCGCCCGCGACAGGACCCACATTTGCAGCGGCGCGACGGTCGCGAAGCCGGCGGCTCCCAGAGCCCCCGTCAGAAGGACGGCCGCGACGGGCGAGCCGAAACCCGGAAACATCAGGGCGAGCACCAGCGCGAGCACGACGAGCGTCCCGAAGACGGTCGCAAGAAGGCTGCGGTCTGCGAGACGTCCGCCGACCAGATTGCCGATCACCAGTCCGCCGCCGAAGACGAGGAGGATCGGAGACACGGCGGCCGCTTCGAAGCCGGTGATGCGGGTGAGCATCGGAGCGATATAGGTGAACACGGCGAAGACGCCGGCATAGCCGAGAACCGTGGTGAGGAGCCCGAGAAGCACGGGTACGCGCAGGATGGCCGAGAGATCGCGCCGCCAGTCGCCGGCATCCGGCGGCCGCCCGTCCCGCGGCACGAGGAAGGCGATGATCGCCATCGCCGCGATCCCGACGAGCGCGACGGCGAGGAAGGTCGCACGCCAGCCGAAATGCTGGCCGATCCAGGTTCCGAGCGGCACGCCGAGGATATTGGCCGCCGTGAGGCCGGCGAACATGACGGCGATCGCCGAGGCCTTGCAGTCCTCGGAAACCAGCCCGGTCGCGACCACCGAGCCTACGCCGAAGAAGGTGCCGTGGGCGAGTGCGGTAAGGATGCGGGCAGCCATGAGGATGTTGTAGTCGGGCGCAAAGGCGCAGGCGGCGTTGCCGATGACGAAGACCGCCATCAGTGCCATGAGAACGGTCTTGCGCGGCCAGCGCGCGGTCAGCACGGTCAGGACCGGGGCGCCGACGACCACGCCGAGCGCATAGCCGGAGATGAGCAGTCCTGCAGCGGCGATCGACACGCCGAAGTCGGCGCTTACCTCCAGCAGCAGTCCCATGATGACGAATTCGGTGACGCCGATGCCGAAGGCCCCGGCCGTCAGCGCATAGAGAGCGAGCGGCATGATGACTCCTGTGATGACGATGTCCGGCACAGGAGATAGATATGACGAGGGAGATGATATAGTATGCCGTCTGGCACATCATTTATGACTTGAAGGAACAATGGCGCGAACGGAGATCAATCGGTCCGGCGAAATGGAAGTGTTCGTCAGGATCGTGGAGCAAGGCGGCTTCTCGGCTGCGGCACGCGCCTGCCACATGACGCCGTCGGCCGTCAGCAAGCTCGTCGCCCGCCTCGAAACGAGGCTCGGCACGCGGCTCGTCAACCGTTCGACCCGCGCCTTCCAGCTCACCCCGGAGGGTTGCGCCTTCTATGAGCGGGCGACACGCATTCTCGCGGACATCGAGGAGGCCGAGCGCGCCGCCGGTGCCGGCGTGCAGCCGGTCGGCCGTATCCGGCTCAACACCAGCGCGTCTTACGCGACCCACATCCTGGCACCCGTCCTTCCGGAATTCCTGGACCGCTATCCCGAGATCACGCTCGACATCGTGCAGACTGACGTGATCGTCGACCTGCTCGCCGAGCGGACCGACGTCGCCGTCCGGGCCGGCCCGATGCGGAGCTCCAGCCTTGTCGCCCGCAAGCTCGGGGAGACCAGAATGGCGGTCGTCGCATCACCCGCCTATCTCGCTCGCTTCGGCACGCCGCAGGGGCTCGAAGACCTCGACCGGCACAACCGGCTCGGCTTCGGCTATGTGCGGACGGTCGACGGTTGGCCGTTGCTGAAGGACGGTGAGACCGTCGTCGTTCCGGCGGTCGGGCGCATCCAGGCGAGTGACGGCGAGGCCCTGCGTCGGCTCGCACTCGAAGGCAACGGGCTCGCACGGCTTGCAGAATTCACGGTGCGCGACGACATAGCCCAGGGTCGCCTCGTGCCGGTTCTGGAGGATATCAATCCCGGTGACCGGGAGGCCTTTCACGCCATCCACATCGGCCAGGGCGGGCCCCTCCCCTCGCGCGTACGCGCCCTCCTCGACTTTCTCGCGGAAAGGGGAAGGATTTCGTGAGCGCGCGTCCGGCTGGCCAAGATGCCAGGGTTATTCGAGCCCGACGGCCCGCAGGATCGTCGCAAGGTCCCGCTTCATGCTCCCCGACATGACGAAGTCGCCGCGGAGCGCCTTCAGCGCGTAACGCTCCCGCTCGATCTCGGCCGCGGTCCGGAAACCGAGCCGCCTCAGGACCGGAAGGGGCGGACACCAGCCGTGGACCGCGTGCTGGAGGAGGAAGGTCGCAACCAGCGCCGAGAACCCGTAGAACCGGCGGTGCACCCGGGACCCGAGCACCAGCCCTAGAAGCGAGAATGTTGCGGCGTTCGCTTCGAGAACCCGTTCGACGTCCCATTCCCCGTCGAGGGTCCTGAGGCGCGCGTCGATATATTGCGGCATGTTGGCGAAGAAGCGTATCCGCTCGCGCAGCTCGTCGTCGATCCTTCGGTTGATCTCCGGAGCGGTCCTTTCGCGGACACGGCTTGCCGTCACGGTCATGGGGGCCTCCTTCGGAAGACGGTTGCGGACCCGAACATCCGTGGCCGATCTTTGTTCCGCCTCGGGAGGCCCGAGGGATGAAGCCGAATGGCTCAGGGGCGACGAAACAGCGCCATCGACCGGGCGGGTATCACCCGCGTCTGCCCTTCCTTCGTGGTCTCGCCGGTCTGACCGTCACTCGTCGTGAGTTCGAGCACCCACCCTGCACCGCCGGTCTTCGGCAACCGGCACTGGAGATCGCGGTCCTCCGGGTTGAAGATCAGCAGGATATCGCTCCAGACACCCGGCTGCTGTTCACCATCGGGCCGGTGTAGTCGAAGGGTGAGGGCATTGCCGCCGAGCCAGTGCTCGGGACGCTGCGGTCCGCCCTTGTGGTTGAACCAGTCGATCAGCAACCCGTCGCGCCAGTTTGCCCGGCGCAGGAGCGGCTGGGCGCGGCGAAGTGCAATCACCTTCTTGGTAAACTCGCGCAACTGGTGACAGCCTTCCGGCAGGTTTTCCCAATGCAGCCAGCTGACTTCGTTGTCCTGGCAATAGGCGTTGTTGTTGCCCATCTGCGAGCGGCCGAACTCGTCGCCGGCCACCAGCATCGGCGTGCCGTGGGAGAAGAACAGTGTGGCGAGGAAGTTCCGCCGCTGCCGCTCGCGGACCGCATTGATTGCCGGATCGTCGGTCGGCCCCTCGGCACCGTAATTGTGGCTACGGTTGTGATTATGGCCATCGTTGTTGCCTTCCTGATTGGCCTCGTTGTGCTTGTGGTCATAGGATACCAGATCATTGAGCGTGAAGCCGTCATGGGCGGTGATGAAGTTGACGCTCGTCCACGGTCGGCGACCGGAGAAGTCGAAGATGTCGCCGGAGCCGAGTAGGCGCGCCGCGAAATCCGGCGCGCAATTGTCCGTGTCGAGCCAGTAGTCGCGGCAGGAATCGCGATATTTGTCGTTCCATTCCGCCCAGCCCGGCGGGAAGCCGCCCACCTGATAGCCGCCCGGTCCGATGTCCCACGGTTCGCCGATCAACTTTCTGGTCGCGAGTACAGGGTCCTGGGTGACGGCGTCGAAGAAGCCGCCGCGCCGGTCGAAGCCCTGCGGTTCGCGTCCGAGGATGGTGCCGAGATCGAAGCGGAAACCGTCGACGTCGAATTCCTCCGCCCAGTAGCGCAGCGAATCCATCACCATCTGCAGCACCCGCGGGTGGGACGTGTTCACCGTGTTGCCGGTGCCGGTGTCGTTCACGTAGTAACGGTGGGAGTCCGCCATGGTCCGATAATAGGCGAAATTGTCGATGCCCTTCATCGACAGCGTCGGGCCGAGTTCGTTGCCCTCAGCGGTGTGATTGTAGACGACATCGAGGATGACCTCGATGCCGGCGTCGTGGAAAGCGCGGACCGTCGCCTTCAGTCCGTCTGCACCTTGCGGCCCGCAATAGCGGGCGGCGGGCGCGAAGAAGCCGATGGTGTTGTAGCCCCAGTAGTTATGCAGCCCCTTGTCGAGCAAGTGGTTGTCGTCGAAGAAGGCCTGGATCGGCATCAGTTCGACGGACGTGACGCCGAGACTGCGGATATAGTCGACGGACGCAGGATGCCCGAGTCCTTCGAACGTGCCCCGCAAGTCCTCCGGGACGGCCGGATTGAGCTTGGTGAAGCCGCGGACATGGGCCTCATAGACGATGGTATCCGCCCACGGCACCCGGAGGTCCCTGCGTTCGGCGCCCCCTTTCCGACCCGGGCCAAGCACCCGACACTTCGGCACGTAGGCGGCATTGTCGAGGGTACTGAAGGAAAGGTCCTTCTCGGGACTGTCGATCTCGTAGCCGAAATTCGCCTTCGAGGGCTTGAGCTCACCCACGAGTTCACGGGCATAGGGATCGAAAAGCAGCTTGTTCGGATTGAACCGGTGACCGTTCTCCGGATCATAGGGCCCGCGCACCCGGAAGCCGTAGAGTGCGCCCGGCTTAAGGCCGGGCACATAGCCGTGCCAGACTTCGTTGGTGTATTCCGGGAGCGGCAGCCGGGCGACCTCCAGCTGGCCGGTCTCGTCGAAGAGACAGAGTTCCACCTTCTCCGCATGGGACGAGAAGAGCGCGAAGTTCGTCCCCTCGCCGTCGGAGGTGGCGCCGAGGGCATGCCCGTAGCCGGCGACGATCTCGAGGCCGGCGCTGCGATTGTCCATGGATATCCCCTTGTGCGGATCGAGACCGCACCTCAATTCTCCGGCCGTCGCTTTTGTTCCCTCCGCGTCAATCGCGGCCGTCGAGGAAGAGCGCCGTCGAAAGATAGCCGAGGCTGAACGGTGCTCCGAAGGCGTAAAGCAACAGAACGACGCCGAGTGGATCGTTCGTGAAGTCGCCGCCGGGCAACATACCTGCCCGCAAGACAACGAACACACCCACGGCGACGCCGATCAGGAAGCCGGTTGCAAGATTGACGAGGACGAATGGGATCAGACGCTGCATTGGCGTGTCTCCTCACGGCGACAACGGCTGGAACGGGCAAGGGTTCCCCCGCCAGCCGGAACGCTTGGCCCGATCATGCGTTTACCGGCGCGATGAAGGGTTTGTCGGCGCATGGTCGAGGAGCGGGAAAATCTCGAGATCAGGGAGCATCGCGCCTTTCAGGAGACGTTCTGGAGGGTCGAGCGGTTCGCCTGGCTATTTTTTGCGTTCGTCCTCGTGACGGTCACCCTCGGCCTGACCGGGTCCGGCGGCCGGCTCTCGCGCTCGACGCTGGTGGCCGGCCGCTCCGTTGCGGACGTGCCCCGGTTCTCACGGTGGGAAGCGCCCGACGAGATCCGCATCACACTCGCGCCGTCGAAGGATCAGAACCTGGCGCTCGCAGGGGCATTCTTCTCCAAGTTCCAGATCGAAACCATGCAACCGCCCCCTGCCCGCACCGATCCGGGGCAGTCGTCGACGGTCTACCATTTCGGTTCGTCGGAGAAGGAGCCGCTCCTGGTGTCGATCAACCTGCGGCCGCTGCATCCGGGGCAGGTATCCTATTCCCTCGGCCTCAACGGCAATCCCGCGTCGGCCGAGACCTTCGTCTGGCCATAGGGGAAGAACATGGATTCGGTCATCCGCGGCTTTGCCATCTACTTCGTCCTTCTGATCGCCATCCGATTCTCCGGACGGCGAACGATCGCGCAGATGACGGCCTTCGATTTCGTGCTGCTGCTGATCATCGCCGAAACCACCCAGCAGGCGATGCTCGGCGAGGACTTTTCGATCGTCAACGCCGCGACGCTCATCCTCACCCTGTTCGGCATCGATATCGCGCTCTCCTACGTCAAGAGATGGCTGCCGAAAGTCGCGATCATGGTCGACGGAACACCGACGGTTCTCGTCCGGGATGGTGAGGTGGATACCAACGCGCTCCGGTGGGCCCGGCTCGACGAGGAAGACCTGCTCGCCGCCGGCCGGCAGCAGGGCATTACCAGCCTCGACCAGATCCGCTTCGCGATCCTCGAGGCGAGCGGCGGGATCAGCGTCATTCCGAAAAAATGACGGGCGGCACCGGAAACACCGGTGCGCTCAGATGCCGAGCGCGTCGCGCAGGGCGAGCCCTTCGGGCGTGCGGAAGTCGATATCCGCCTCGATATGGTCGATGTGATGCAGCATCAGATGCGCCGCCTTCTCCCCGTCTCGCCGTTCCAGGGCGTCGAGGATGTCGGCGTGCTCGTTGTGCCCGCAGCTCGAAACGCCGGTGCGTCCGTAAAGGGCGATCACCAATGAGGAACGCGCGATCAGTTCCTCCATGAAGCGCCTGAGGATCTGGTTGCCGGAAATCGACGCCACCATCAGGTGGAAGTCGCCGGAGGCCTTGATCTCGGCCCGCCGTGCGGCGGGGCCCCGCTCGTTCATGTGGGACGTCTCTTCCTCGAGATGGCGCCGAAGCGCCGCGACTTCGGCCGCCGAAATGCGATCGGCGGCGGCAATCGCGATTCCCGGTTCGATCAGCCGGCGCGAGGCGAAGACCTGGCGGGCCTCCTCCGGCGACGGACTGGAAACGAAGGCGCCGCGATTGCGCTCCATCTTCACCAGACCCTCGAAGGCGAGCATCTGCAGCGCGGCGCGCGCGACCGTCCGGCTCGCGTCGAACAGCGCGCCGACTTCGCTCTCGGTCAGCTTGGTGCCGGGGGCGAGGCGCCTGTCGACGATGGCGCTCCTCAGCGACTCCCGGATCGCCGCCGAGCGGTCGTCCGGGGCGTTCTCCGAAGCGCCCGTCTTTTCCGTTGCATCCATGACCTGTGTCCCGCTTCGCATTTCGCCCCAGACTAGCCGATCCAGTGGTGAATGCAAAGACAGCACAAGATTGTGTACAATCTGCCCATAAGATCGCCACCAACCGTCTAGAATCTGTGCACAGCAGGCAGGCCGCAGTTCGACGCGCATCAATCGACGCCGAATAATCATTCCGTTTCAATCAGTTGCTGCAGGCCGACGAGAACTGGCACGGGCGATGCATGCTCTTTTGCGGACCTGGAGAGGGCGCGCATGAGCAAAGCCGCAGACATAGACATCGCATCGATCACCAAGATCTACGGCACCACGACGGCCGTGGATGCCGTCAGCCTGAAAATCCGCGCCGGCACCTATTGTTGCCTCCTCGGCCCCTCAGGCTGCGGCAAGACATCGACGCTCAGGATGATCGCCGGCCACGAGACGGTCAGCAGCGGCGACATCCTGCTCGGCAACACGATGGTGACAGACCTGCCGCCCGCCCGGCGCGGGACGGCGATGATGTTTCAGTCTTACGCGCTCTTTCCCCATCTCGATCTCGTCGACAACGTCGCCTTCAGCCTGAAAATGAAGGGCATGGGACGGGACGCGCGCCGTGCCAAGGCGCTCGAGATGCTGGCGCTCATGCAGCTAGAACCCTATGCGACGCGACGGCCGGCGCAGCTTTCCGGCGGCCAACAGCAGCGCGTCGCCCTTGCCCGTGCGCTGATCACCGATCCGGCGGTGCTTCTTCTCGACGAGCCGCTCTCGGCGCTCGACCCCTTCCTCAAGGTGCGCATGCGCGCGGAACTGAAGAAGCTGCAGACCTCGCTCGGCATCACCTTCGTCCACGTCACCCACAGCCAGGAGGAAGCGATGGCGCTCGCCGACCTCATCGTGGTGATGAACGAAGGCAGGATCGAGCAGGCTGCGCCGCCGCGCACCGTCTTCGAGCAGCCCGCGACCGCCTTCGTTGCCCGCTTCATGGGCGATCACAACGTCATTTCCGGCCGCGTCGTCGCCTCGGATGCGTCGGGGCAGACGATCGAGGTGCCGAACGGCGGCCGCTTCCGCGCCAACGGGCCGGCAGCGGAGACCGGCGCGCCGGCCGACATCGCTGTCCGCACGGACCGCATCCGCCTCGGCGATCCGGTCGCCGAAGGCTGCGGCTTCCAGGGCATCGTCGGCAATATCGAGTATCTCGGCGCGACCGTGCGGCTCTCGATCGCAGGCGCCGGCCTCGACGAATTCACCGTGGTGGCGCGGGACACCGACTTCTTCGCCCGCCAGCCGAAGATCGGAGAGGCCGTTCCGCTCTCCTGGGGTCCAAGCGACGCGATCGTCCTCGGCCGCCCACAACACCGCAATCCCTGAGCAACCAAAAAAACCACAGAGGAGAACTGCGCATGACCGAGACCGATACGACGAAGCAGGGTATCACCCGCCGCAACCTGCTGAAGACCGCCTCCGCGGCTGCCGGCCTCGCCGCCGGTTCCGGTGCGATCACCGGCTTCCCGACCATCTGGGCACAGAACCCGATCACGCTGCGCCAGTTCGGCACGGGCGTGTCGAACATCAATGCCATCGCTGAGAAGTGCAAGGCCGATCTCGGCATCACGCTCGAGATGACGGCGACCGACAGCGACGCAGCCGCCCAGCGTGCCGTCACCCAGCCGAACTCCTACGACATCGCCGACATCGAATACTGGATCCTGAAGAAGGTCTATCCGACCGGCGTGATCCAGCCGATGGAGACGAAAAAGCTCAAGTACTACGACAAGGTCGTGCCGCTCTTCAAAACCGGCAAGCTCCTGCCCGACAGCGTGATCGCGCAAGGGACCGCGCCGCACACCGTCGGCTATGTCGAAAGCAAGGACGCCAAGACCTTTGCCAAGGGCGAGACCGAATTCTTCACGATGATGCCGACGATCTACAATGCCGACACGCTCGGCATCCGTCCGGACCTCGTCGGCCGCGAGATCACCAGTTGGGCCGACATCATGGACCCGGCGTTCAAGGGCAAGACCTCGATCCTCAACATCCCGTCGATCGGCATCATGGACGCGGCGATGATCATGGAGGCCATGGGCAAGATCAAGTATGCCGACAAGGGCAACATGACCAAGGAGGAGATCGACAAGACAATCGATTTCCTGATCGAGGCCAAGCAGGCGGGCCAGTTCCGCGCCTTCTGGAAGTCGTTCGACGAGAGCGTGAACCTGATGGCCTCCGGCGAAGTGGTCATCCAGTCGATGTGGTCGCCGGCGGTCGCTGCCGTGCGCTCCAAGGGCATCGCCTGCAAGTACCAGCCGCTGAAAGAGGGCTACCGTTCTTGGGGCGGCGGTCTCGGCCTCGCCTCTCACCTTTCCGGCGCGCAGCTCGACGCGGCCTACGAATACATCAACTGGTACACGTCCGGCTGGGTCGGCGGTTACCTCAACCGCCAAGGCTACTATTCCGCCTGCATGGAGACCGCCAAGGAATTCATGTCGGCCGACGAATGGGGCTACTGGATCGAGGGCAAGCCGGCCGCAGGCGACATCATGTCTCCGGAAGGCAAGGTCATGGAAAAGGCCGGAGCGGTGCGCGACGGCGGCTCGTTCGAAGAGCGCATGGGCAAGGTCGCATGCTGGAACTCCGTCATGGACGAAGACCGTTACATGGTCCGCCGCTGGAACGAGTTCATCGCGGCCTAAAGGGAACACCCTTCCCCAACCCCTCCCCACAAGGGGGAGGGCTTTGACTTCCGCCGCCCTGTTACGGAGCAGGCGAAAGGTCTCAGCACGGTCTCTCCTCGCTTCTGGGGGAGATGGCCGGCAGGCCAGAGGGGGCATTCAATGCGGTTAACAGAGGGTGCGAGAACCATGACAACAGTGCGATTCCTGGGCGTCGGCGAAGACAGGCCCAAGCGTTCCATCCGCTTGCCGGGCTGGCTCGCCTCCTATCTGCAGGCCGCGCCGCTCGCGCTCATCCTCGGGGCCTTCCTTCTCGTTCCGATCGTCATGATCGGCGTCGTCAGCTTTTGGGACTACGACTTCGCCCAGATGTATCCCGATTTCGTCACCTTCAACTATTCCGAGACGCTCGGCTCGTGGGTCACCTGGAAGACCTATCTCAACACGATCAAGTTTGCGGCGATCGTCTGGGCGATCACCCTCTTCATCGGCTTCTGGGTCGCCTTTTTCCTCGCCTTCCATATCCGCGGCGCGGCGATGCAGACCGTGCTCTTCCTCGTCTGCACGGTGCCGTTCCTCACCTCGAACATCATCCGCATGATCTCGTGGATTCCGGTTCTCGGGCGCAACGGGCTCATCAACAGCGCGCTTGTTTCCTCGGGCATCGTTACGGAGCCGGTGGAATGGCTCCTCTATTCCGATTTCGCGGTCGTGCTCGCCATGGTGCATCTCTACACGCTGTTCATGGTGACGCCGATCTTCAACACCATGATGCGCATCGACCGCTCCCTCCTGGAGGCGGCACGTGACGCCGGCGCATCCGGCTGGCAAACGCTGGCAAACGTCGTCATCCCGCTCGCAAAACCCGGCATGGCGATAGGCACGATCTTCGTCGTCACGCTGGTGATGGCCGATTTCTCGACCGTGCAGGTGATGTCCGGCGGCCAGAGCGCATCCGTCGCGCTAATGATGAAGAACCAGATGTCGTTGCTGCAATACCCGGCGGCGGCGGCGAATGCGGTCGTGCTGCTCGTCCTCGTCCTCCTGATGGTCGCAGCCATCCTGCGCGTCGTCGACATCCGCAAGGAGCTCTGACATGTACCGGGAAAAGCGTTCACGCGAATTCTACTTCCTCGCCGCCTTCTTCGGGCTCTTCGTGCTCTTCCTCTACGGCCCGCTCTCGGCGATCCTCATCCTCTCCTTCCAGGGTCCGAACGGCGGCCTCACATTCCCGCTGAACGGCGTCTCGCTGCACTGGTTCGCCAATCTCTTCGAGCAGCAGGCGGTCGGCGATTTCGGCGGTTCCTTCCGCCGCTCCTTCGCGCTCGGCCTGATGGTGATGGTGGTCACCGTCCTCGTCTCGCTGCTTGCGGGGCTCGCCTTCCGCCGCCGCTTCGTCGGGGCGTCGGCGCTGTTCTATCTTTCCGTCGCAAGCCTCGTCGTCCCCTCGATCATCATCTCGCTCGGGATCGGCGTGCTCTTCAGCCAGCTCGGATTGCAGCCGGCCTGGTATTCGTCCGCCTTCGGCGCACACCTCACCTGGACGCTTCCCTTCGGCGTGCTGATCATGTTCGCCGTCTTCAACCGCTTCTCGCCCGCTTACGAGGAGGCCGCCCGCGACCTCGGGGCGAGCGCCTGGCAGACCTTCCGCCATGTCGTGCTGCCGATGATCGCGCCCTCCCTCGTCGGCATCGGCCTCTTCGGGTTCAGTCTCTCCTATGACGAGTTCGCCCGGTCGCTGATGACGTCGGGCACCTACAACACGCTGCCGCTCGAGATCTACGGCATGACCACCAACGTCACCACACCGGTCCTCTATGCGCTCGGCACGGTGACCACCCTCTTCTCCTTCCTCGTGATCGGCGGCACGCTGGCGCTGATCTCCTTCATCAATCGCCGTCGTCACGACGGTTGAGGTTGCCCGTTCATGCGCATCGCCGTCATCAATCCGAACACGACCGCCAGCATGACCGCGACCATCGGCGATGCCGCCCGTCGCGTCGCCAATCCCTCGACCGTCATCGATGCGATCACCTCATCGATGGGGCCGGCCTCGATCGAGGGCTATTACGACGAGGCGCTCGCGGTGCCGGGGCTGCTCGTCGAAATCACCAGGGCGGAGAAACAGGGCGCCGCGGCAGCGATCATCGCTTGTTTCGACGATACCGGCCTCGACGCCGCCCGCGCGCTCGCTTCCATTCCGGTCATCGGGATCTGCGAGGCGGCGCTCGCCGCGACCAGCTTCATCGCCCAGCGTTTCTCCGTCGTCACGACCATGGAACGCTCTCGCCTGCCGGTCGAGCACCTCGTGCATCGTTACGGCATGGCGGGGCGCTGCACGGTGCGGGCTGCGGATATTCCCGTCCTCTCGCTCGAAGACGCGCGATCGAACGCCCGCGACCGTCTGCGCGGCGAAATCGCAGCCGCCCTGAAGGACGACCGGGCGGAGGCGATCGTGCTTGGCTGTGCCGGCATGGCCGATCTCGCCCTCGATCTCCGGCGCGAATTCTCCGTACCCGTGGTCGACGGCGTCGCCGCTGCGGTCAAGCAGGCGGAGGCGCTGGTGGCCATGGGCTTGTCCACGGCCAAGCGAAGCGCTTATGCTCGGCCAGTCGACAAGCGATATGACGGGGCGATGGAGGCCTTCGCGCCGTCAGCCATGGGGGTGTGATGGACCAGCCGAAGCCGGAAATCCGCGTTCTCGATGGTGCCGGGGTCGAACGCCTGGTCGGCTGGGCGAGAGACGAAGGCTGGAATCCGGGCCTTGTCGACGCCGCGGCGTTCCGGATGGCCGACCCGGACGGTTTCCTCGGCTGCTTCCTCGGCGACGAACTCGTCGCCGGCATTTCCGCCGTCGCCTACGGTCGGGACTTCGGCTTCATCGGCCTCTATATCTGCCGTCCGGAGCATCGCGGCAGGGGCTACGGCAAGCTGGTCTGGGATGCCGGCATGGCCCGTCTCGAGGCGCGCACGATCGGGCTCGACGGCGTTCCGGCACAGCAGGCGAACTATGCTCGCATGGGCTTCGTCGCGGCCTATGACACGCTGCGCTGGAGCGGCCGCCCCACGCATCCGCAGCCAGGCGGCCATGTCGTCGCCGTGACCCCGGAGCTTCTTCCCCAAATCCTCGCCTATGACCGCCCCCACTTTCCAGCCGAGCGGGACGGCTTCTTGCGAGCATGGCTGGACGAGCCCCGCCACGCCCGCGCCGTGCTGCGGAACGGAAGCGTGCACGGCTACGCCGTCGTTCGGGAATGTCACGAGGGATTCAAGATCGGGCCGCTTTTCGCCGATGGCCTCCAAGATGCGAAGGCCCTTGTCGCGGCTTGCGCGGCGGCGTCGGGAGGCGGCACGCTCCATATCGACGTCCCCGCCGGGCAGGAGGCCTTTGCCGAACACCTCTGGGCGCTCGGCTTTGCGGAAGGGTTCGCCACCAAGCGGATGTACCGGGGACCGGCGCCCAGACTTGCGATGGACGGTATCTACGGGACGACGACACTCGAACTCGGGTGACCGGCGATAAGGCCGGTCGGAAGTTCCAGCGTCACGGTGGTTCCCACACCCACCCTCGACTCGATCTTCGCGTCGCCGCCGCTCTGGCGGACGAAGCCGTAGACCATGGCAAGCCCAAGACCGGCTCCGCCGTCTTCGCTTCGGGTGGTAAAATACGGTTCGAAGGCCTTGTCGACGGCTTCCGGCGACATGCCGACGCCGGTGTCCTTCACCGATACGGAAACGACGTCGCCATCCGCCCGCGCCGCGACCTCGATGGTGCCGCCATCCGGCATGGCTGCAGCAGCATTCAGGCAGAGATTGAGGACCGACTGCTCGAAGAGCGCAGCGTCGACGTCGATCGTCGGAAGGTCGCTCGCCAGATCGAGCCGGATGTGACATTTCGGGCCGACGGCGATCTCCAGGATATCGGCCATGCCGCGCAGAAGGGCCGAAAGGTCGACCGCGCTCGGGCTGATCGGATGCTGACTGCCGACCGACAGCATGCTCGCGGCAAGGGCCCGCCCACGATCGGCCGCCTTCCGGATGCGGGCAATGTGACGTTTCTGGCGGTCGTTGAACCCCTGCTCCCGTTCCAGGAGCCCGAGACTGCCGGTTATGATGCCGATCATGTTGCCGACTTCGTGGCTCACCTGATGGGTCATGCGCATGATCCCGTCGAGGCGCTGGGCCTTGGCGGCTTCCGCCTCCTGGCGGTCCGTCTCGGTCACGTCGCGCGCGAGAAGCACGATGCCGCCGTCCGGCTGCCGGGACAGTGATATCTCGATGACGCGTCCGGCATCCGAGCGATGGCGCAGCACGGCGCGTTCGGCGAGCCGCCCCCTCTCGTCCGCTTGCGGCAGGAGGACCGGGTCGATCTCCGGGATCTGTTCGACAAACCGGCGCAAGGGAAGCTTGCGCGCGGAACCCGATTGTCCGACGAGCTCGATCACGCGGCGGTTCATGGTGATGGGGCGCCCGGCGGCATCGAAGAGCGCGATGCCCTCGTTCATGTTGCGGAAGGTCGAACGAATGGTACGGGCGGCGGCCTCGGCGGTACGGCGCAAGCGCGACACGCGGTCGACGCTTTCCTTGAAGGCCGAGAAGGCGACCAGCAGCCGCACCAGTTCCGTCTCCGAGCCGGAATAGGCCGGCAGCGCGACATTGCTTTCACCCTTGGCGAGGGCGTTCATGCCGTTCGAGAGCGCGACGATGCCGCGCGAGACGCGCATGACGGAGCGGATCGAAACCACCGCGACGACGAGAACGAGGAGCGAGGCCACGGCGACGATCACCAGCAGACGGCTCAGCGCCGCCGACGTCGTCGCGAGGTCCTCGTTGAGGCTGCGGGTTATCACCTCGCTCTGGGTTTCCGTCGCGTGCGAGAGCTGGCGGGAGACGGAATGGAGACGCGTCACAGCGCCGCGGATCGCGAACATTTCGAGCAGATAGCGTGTCTGCGCGTCGAACACGCGCTTGTAGGGTTCGAGGTCTGTCGCCGCGACGGCGACCGAAGGTGCTGCGGTTTCCGTGACGTAGCGGCGCAGTAGCTCCCCGAGCTGGAAGAGGCTGTCCGAATTGGAGGCCGCCTGAACGATCCCGTTGAGGCGCCGCCGCAGGCCGGAGTCGACGATGATCTGTCCGGTGGCAATCTCCCCGAGCGCCGCCGCCGCATCCGCCTTGTGCCTCTGCGCGGCCTCGGCGTCGTCCGCCAGGTGCACGGTCTGCGTGCGGATCGTCTGCAGAAGCGCCAGGACCTCCCGGCTCGCGAAACTCTTCTGCGCGTTCTCGCGCGACTGGCTCTCGATGGTCTTCAACAGATTGTCGACCTGGATCACCACCGCGCGGCTTTCGCTGGAGACGCGATACGGCGATGTCGCATTCATGAGAAAGGGCGCGCTGGACACGAGGTCGGATACCTGCCGCGAGACCAGGGAGGCCTTGGCGAGACCGGAAAAGGCCTGGAGCCCGTAGGCCGCCATCTCGTCGCGTGCCTTCTGAAGGCCGTAGATCGCCGTGGCCGCCAGGCTGAGTGCCAGGCAGCAGATGAAGAGAATGGCAAATGGCAGCCGGAATGCGATGGAGGAAAGGAACGGACGACTGATCACAGCACCGGCTCGGCATCGTCGGTGTGGAGGACGTAGCCCTTGCCCCGGCGCGTCTGGATATGACGCGGCAGATCCGGATTGCGCTCGATCTTGCGCCGCAGCCGCAGGATCAGCACGTCGACATTGCGGTCGATGTAGCGATCGCTCTCCGCCCCGAGGCGATCGAGGATCTGCGCGCGGCTCACCGGAACGTTCGGACGCTCCGCCAGGATCTCGAGCAGCGCAAATTCCGCCGTCGTCAGCGTGCGGCTGCGGTCGACGAGGCAGACCGCGTGGCGGCCCTTGAGGTCGACCGCCCAGTCGCCGAGACGGAGCGACGATGACGGTTGCTGCTCGCGGTCGCCTTCCCTTTCCTGTTTCAGCGAGGGAACGGTCCGCCGAAGCACCGCCTTTATGCGGGCGGTGAGTTCGATCGGCTCG
>DATGWU010000182.1:0-1623 GCA_035299345.1 Rhizobium sp. | reverse complement strand
GGAGCCGATGCTCGCCGGATAGGCGGCGACGAGGCTTCCGTCCTCGCCATAGGCGAAGACCTGCTTCTTGCCCTTGTCGGCGACGATGCGGGCGACCTTGCCTGTCTTCGGCTTGCCGGGCTCGACGACCTTGATGATCGTGCCGGGGACGGTGAAATCGACGCCCGGATTGAGCGCGCGCAGGTAGTTCTCGTCCATGTGGAACTTTTCGGCGAGCATTTCCACGGTCGAGGTGTAGGCGAGCGAGGGGAGCTCGGCCTTCAGGCTGTAGTCCTCCGGGATCGAGGCGACATATGGCCCTGCGGCGTCGCCCGGCGTGATCGTATAGGAGGTCACCGCCATGCCGCCCGACATGCGCAGGCGTTCCAGGATGTCCTCGGCATTGTTCGGGTCGATGGTCTCGCCGGTCATCTCCTGCCAGGCGACGAGCGACTTGTTGACGTTCTGGCCCATCTTGCCGTCGATGACGCCCGGCGAGGCGCCTTCGCGGTCGAGGAAGACCTGCAGCGCGGTGATTTCGAGCTGCGAGAGGTTGCTTTTGACCGGAATGTCCGGCGTGACGATGGTCTGCGGCGCCTGGTCGACCGGCGGCGGCATGTCGGGACCGCCCGACGGCATGTCCGGCAGCGGCTGGTCGAGCGGCGCGCGGTCGACCGTGCCCCGTTCCGGGATCGCGCCGGTGACGACGCCGTCATCCTCCCATCCGGGGGCGGGGGCGCCGAAATCGTCGTAGCCCGGCTGTTCCGCGCCGGGGCGGCGGCGGGGGAAATAGGTATCGGCGCGCACTTCGGTCGCGATCACGCGGCCGCGGCGGTCGATCAGCACGCGGCGGCCCATCTGGTCGCGGCTCACCACGACCTCGCCCTCTTCGGGCGTGTAGCCGAGAATATCGCCTTCGGGCGTCACGAGCAGGGTGTCGCTGCGATAGGGATCGAGCCCTTGCGCCTCGGCCACCGTCCACGCCGCCGAGCCTGCGGCCAGCGTTGCTACTACCAGTCCTGCTTTCCACATGTCGGCCACGATAACGAAGTTCCTCAGATGAATGTCGGCTGCGACTGACGCGACAAATTTGACACTAGTGTGGAAAAGGTGAATTCATGGTGAATATTCAGCTAATTGTGATTGCCGGTGTCTCGTCCGGCGTCCAAGAAAGAGCTGCGGCAGCTGATTTCACGCCGTGGCCGATGTCCTCCCGAAGGAGCAATTCATGATCGAATTCAAGGGGATCGCCGGCCCTTCGCTGACCCTCGACCGGAGCTCCGTGCTCGACATCGGCGCCTGTATCGTCGACGGCGCCGACCTTGCGCCGGGGCGGGCTATCCCCGACGACGGCGATCCGCGAATCGACCATTCGCTGGAAGGCTTCCTCTTCACCTGCGGTCCGGACCACATCCGCCATCCCGAACCCATCGGCGAGGGGCGCGGCACCTATCCGCTGCACGGTTCGTTCTCGTCGCATACGGCGGAAATCCTTTCCTTCGAGACCGTGGAGGGTAACGCGGAAGCACGCGCGGTTGTTTCCGTGCGGCTCGCCGACGGCGGCAGCGCGAGACTGGAGCGGCTCTGGCGGATCGACGGGGAGACCGGCGAAGTGCAGCTTTCCGACCGGGTGACGAACAGCGG
>DATGWU010000181.1:0-1706 GCA_035299345.1 Rhizobium sp. | reverse complement strand
TTCTCGTCGATCTCGGTGGTCGCGATCGCGTAATCCTCCTCGCCGAAGAAGTTGGTCATCAGCTCGAGGATGTCGTTCGCCACCTTTTCGGTGACGGTTACGTAGAGGCGGATTTCACTCACGACGGGCCTTCCTGGTCATGGAAACGGGCAGGACCATCGGCCCTGCCCTCTGTCGTCGTCTCCGGTACAACGCCGGGCCGCCGCTGGCAACCTGGGAGATGCCTGCAGCACCGCCGGCGGTATCAGCCGTTCTTGAGATTTTCGAGCTTCTGCACCGCCACGTCCGGATTTTCCCCGTAGGAAATGGTGCCCTTGAACCGGCCCTCGGCGTCGAGCAGGAAGACGGACGCCGTATGATCCATCGTATAGTCGCCGTTCGGGTCCTTCTCGTCGAGCGGGACCTTCTTGGCGTAGACGCGGAAGCCTTTGATGACCTCGGCCACCTTCTCCGGCGAGCCGGCGATGCCGATCACCCGCTTGGTGACGTTGGAAATATAGTTATTGAGCAGTTCTGGCGTATCGCGCTCCGGATCGACGGTGACGAAATAGGCCTGCATCCGGGTACCGTCCGGATCGACCTTCTCCAGCCATCCGTTGAGCTCGAAGAGCGTCGTCGGGCAGATTTCCGGGCAATGGGTGAAGCCGAAGAAGAGCGCCGTCGGCTTGCCGCGGAAGGCCTGTTCGGTGATAGGATTGCCGGTCTGGTCGACGAGCTCGAACGGCACGCCGAACGGCGCTTCCGCGATCTGCTCCTTCGACTGCGTGACCTGGAAGGTCAGCCATCCGAGCAGCCCCGCGAAAACCAGAACGCCTCCCCAGAGAATGATCCGCAGCGTCTTCATCTGTCCCTGTCCTGTTTCTATCGGGCCGAACGCACGGGAGTTGCTCCGGCGCACATCATATCCCGCTGATACAACCCGGCGACGGCCAGCGCAATTCAAGAGGCAGTTATCTTGGAAAAGCGCGCGGATTTGTCTCGCCGTCGCCTCAGAAGCAGTTGGAAAGCCCGTTTTCCATATAGGCGAGCACGATTGCCGACCCATAGTTCAGCCAGCCCGCGAAAACGGCGCCCGTCGCCATCGCGCCGGCGCCGAAAAGCGCGGCCCAGAGGGCAAACGTCGGAGATTTTCTCGCCTGCTGTTCCATGCGGTCTTCATACCTCCTCCGGCCGCCCGGGAGAAGTCCCAATCTTGCGCGCGAGCTTTGTGAAAAAGATGGACAAAGACCGCTGATCTGCAATCCTTCCTTCCGGAATATCTGCCGGAAGTCTTGGGAGGGACGCATGGGAGAACAGGCGATCGGCGCAGTACCGCCGCACAAGATCCGCATCAGGTCGGTCGGCCTTGCAGATGTGAAAGCGGCGCTCCGAGAGGGCTGGAAGGATTTCGCCCGGCACCCGCTCTTCGGCCTGTTCTTCGGCGGCATCTACGCTCTCGGCGGCCTGTTCATCGTCGTTGTGCTGAGCTTCTATCACCAGCCCTGGATGATCATTCCCATCGCGATCGGCTTTCCGCTGATCGGGCCTTTCGTCGCCGTTGGGCTATACGAGGTAAGCCGCCGGCACGAACTGGGTTTGCCGATCACGTGGCGCGGCATCCTGGCGGAAGTCTTCCGGCAGCGGGAACGCCAGCTCTCCTGGATGGCCTTCGTGGTGCTCTTCGTCTTCTGGGTCTGGATCTACCAGGTGCGCCTACTGCTTGCGCT
>DATGWU010000180.1:0-8318 GCA_035299345.1 Rhizobium sp. | reverse complement strand
TAGTGCTTTCCGGTCGAGCGATGCTGCTGTTGTTCGCGCAGCCGGTCATAGTAAGACTGGCTGACAGGGCCAACAGGGCGAGCACCGTGGGCCGGATCATTCGTTCGGGCATCGTTCATTCCTTCCTTGATATCAGCCTGAGACGTGGCGAAACTGCTGTCCCGAGCCGCCTGGCTCGCATTGGCCGAGCGTTCGGCCTCCAAACGTGCCCTGTCGATCTCAGCCTGGCGCGCCTGGTCGTGTTTCGCGATCACGCTGCGGTCGTAGGCACACTTCACAGGAGCGGCGATGGCAAGGATCAGGGCGAGGAACGCCCCGATTCCGATGATCCGCGCTCCGGCTTCGGGGATCTTATTCCCGGTGATCGCCTTGGCGATAGCCAGGCCGATGGTGATGAACATGACTCGAGTCTCCTACGCGGCCAGCCGGTAGCCTCCCTGCTGAAGCCCGGTCTGGAAATTCATGGCATACCCGGCGATCATATCCGCCCGATCCGTTCCGTTGATGATATCCCGGCTGCGGACATATTGAACGAGCGTGGCGATGCCAGCATTGCGCGGGAGATCGTCGGCTAGGTCGCGGCCGGTGAACCAGCCTTCCTCCATGCCGCTGACCATGATCGCCGCTGCTACGTCCGGTCGCATGGCATCGTCAGGGTTGGCAACGAGATCGACCTTGATGCCCAGGGTGGCGAGCTTGGCCGTGGCGCGCTCATAGAGCTTCTTCCCGGTAAGCTGCACATAACCCCGCCCAGGGTATCGAGCACCATCTCCGGGCGCCAGGTTGCCAAGCTCTTTGGCCTTGGCCGGCCGGCTGCCACGAATGTCGTACATGCGAGTGTAATACGCCGTGCCGCCAAGCTCTTTGATCGGCAGCATCGTGTGAGCCGTCTCGTGATAAGCCGTGGCAAGCGCGTAAGCCGTCCAGGCGATAGGCCAGCCGGCGCGGACGCACGCGGTCACGATGGCATCACACCCTTCGAACTCTTCCTTGCTGATCTTAGGGCCGAGCATGGAGTTGCCGCGAAGGTAGTCGTAGAATTTGCCGTAGTCCGTGAAGGCATCGGCGGCCGTCTTGGCCGTGGCGAGGATCGGCGCGACCGGGGCAGCCATGGGCTCGACGATCTTCAGAAGGCTCAGAGCTTCTTCGATCAGAGCGGTTGCGCGAGCGATATCAGGCATCAGGATCGTCCTTTCGGAGCAAAGTCTTCGTCGTCATCCCCTCCCTGGTCGCCGGAAACGGGGGCTACAGCGCGTCCGAGGGGGTCTGGCGGGGGTAAGGGCGTCTGAGGGCTGGAATCGCCCTGAGCGGCCGTCTGTGGCGAAGCGGCGAGGGTCATGCCACCCCGGATGATCTTCGCGCTTTGTATCATGGCCGTAAGCTCGGCCGCGCTCGGGGCGATGAAGTAGTAGGTGAGGGCCATCGCGTCCAAGGCGAGAAGCCACTTCGAGAGCGTCAGGAGATCGCGAGAGTCCTTCAGGTCGTGCAGCGCTTCTAGGTTGTGCCAGGTCATCAGGAGCGTCGCGACCGTGATGATGATCGTCAGCACGCGACGCCAGAAGAAGCTCGGCTCAGGAAGCGGGTTCTGCGGATCGACTGTGACTTGCGCGGGCGGCGCGGTGATCGTGACCGGCTGCTCGTTCTTTATCCCTGTTTCCCCGTCCATCGTCCGGCCCTTTCGATCTCTTCGCAGAGTGACCGGAGCCTGGCGCAAAGTTCCCGCTGAACTTCAACTTCGTTGCGGTTGTAGTGCGTGCTCTCGTTCACGGCTTCGGTAAGTCCTAGCACAGCCGCGTTGAGTTGCACAATCGTATCGGACAGGTGGCGCAGAGAACCCATGTCCATCAGGGTCGCCGCAGCCAGGGCTACGGTCGTCTGCTGGTCGCCCTTGATCTCGTTTTTGGGCCGGTCAGTGAAGTAGCCCTTGAACGCTACCCCTAGGGTGGCGAGGCATACTAGAACCGATACGAGTATCTGCGCCCAAACCGGCAGGCCGCTAGTTTCCGGAAGAGTGGGCACCTTCTTGTCTTCCTCGCTCTACCGATTGCGACCTAAAGCGTTCATCTGAGTCACGGGCATCAGAAGAAGCTCGGAAGACATTGTAGATATCAGCGAAAAGAAGCCAAGGGTAAATTGCAATTCCGGCCGTCACAACAGGCGCGGCGAACATGCCGAGCGCTATCTGAAGCCAAGCGAAACAGGCCAAGAAAGCGCCTGCTGCTCGGAAGTGAGGCGAGGGCTGCCAGCCGCCATTCCGGAGAAGGGCGCCGAGCCGAATCAAGCCTATCGTGCAGACAATCGCGCCCCAGGTCTTGTTGTCGGCGATTCGGGCCAAGCCCGCGTACATCGGTTGCGACCACGCATAGCTGCTGTGGTTCCACACCGCGACGCCCCAAGAAACCATGATGCTCGCCAGGAGCCATTCGCAGACTCGAACCGGAAAGGTCTTAGAGAGCTTGAGGATTACCATAGCGAGCCGGTCCTGCACTTCCATTCAAGCCCCCGCTGAAGTCCAAACGTCCAAATGCCTGGTAAGTGCCACCGTCTAGCGCTGAGTCACCCGAAAGTCCAGCCGAACCGCTCAAGCAGGAACAAACCGGGTCCTTCGGCGTTTGGTCATGCTTTCGGTCGAGTGAAGGTTTTCACTTCGTTACTGGTGAAGTTCGAAGTTACTTCCGTCCACACTGTCTCCCAAAGGTCTGCCGCAGGATTGTACCGCTCGAAGGCAAGCTGAAAGCCTGAAGCAGCGCCGTCGCTGCGGGCAGTCAATTCGAACTCGACGATCTCCTTCTGATCGAAGAAGTCATACCCGATCCACTGGTCGCCGTTACCGCCGGTTGGCCCACCGTTGATGGCAGCCCATTCCGTAGCCGTATTGCCATCATAGCCATTGGTGGGATAGTAGCCACTGCTGTACGAAGGCGACGAGATCGGATTCCCGCCGGAGCACTGGTCTGCGCCGCCAGGACTGGTCCGCATCTTGACTTCAGCGAACCCAGGGTTCGATCCTGTAGAAGAATATACCACTCGCACTCGCCAGCGGCTCCCGGTCGCCGGCTGCCGAAGCGTCTTAGTCACGCCGTCTGCCCAGGCGCCCGGCTCAAGCCACCAGGCGACTTGCCAGGCGGCCCCGTCCCAATAATCGGCGTAGCCGGACCATGGGGCTTCGTTAGGCAAGCTAGGGCGCGGAAGCAGCTTGATCTCTTTCACGACCGTTGGCGCGCCGAAGTCATATCCGATCCAAGCACCCGGCATACCGCCAGCCGAAACCCAAAAGTTCGCACTGCTGGCGTCGAAAGCGTAGGCTGCCGCATAGGTGCCCGAGAACTCGCTAGACGCGATAGCGGTTCCACCGCTGCACTGATCCGCACCACCGAAGGTTGCGGCCATGTCGATTTCATCGGCCGAGGCGTTTCCGCTCCCACCGCCATTGGTGACGTATCGGATGCGCCACTTGTCGCCTGTGATCGCCGCAGGAGCGGCGGGCAGCTTCGGGCCGACATAGGAATCAGCGGTAGGATCGAACCCGAAGGTCCGCTTCGTGGCTTGCGCCCAAGGCACATGCTGCACAGCGAACAGCGGAAGCCATGCGGTCCCGTCGAGCGAATATGAGATGGCAAAAGCTGTAGGGTAGTCTGGATAGTCCGCACGGCTGGCGATCATCGCCTCTATCGGGGATTTGGTAACGCCAACGCCAAGATCATACTGCCACCAGGAGGCCATGTTGCCTGCGCCGCCGCCATACGTACTAGACCAACTGGTAGTGGCGTTCCCGTCACAAGCATTGCCTGCTAGGAAAGAGCCATCATATTCGCTTTGTGCGCTCGCGGTCCCTCCTGTGAAGATGCTGGCGCCACCCGTGCTCTCTCGCAACTCAAACTCACCCAGCACGAAGACAGACTCTCGGCTGCCGCTGTGCTGGCGAATCCTGAAGTAACGTCCAGCGTAGCTCTCGTTGCGGGTCCAGCCGCCGAAACCAGCGCTCGGTTCGTCCGCCCATGCGCTTGCCCCGAAGTTCACCGTCATGTTGGCACCACTGCCGCCGCTCGGGCTGACGAAGGGGCTGTATGCGATTCCCGGTGTGAGCGGCACGGTCGAAGTCCAGGCTCCACCGTTCTTACGGAGTCGGATCGTGCTGCCGTCGAGATCGGTTTCGAACCCGATCACGTCTCCTGCGGTATAGCTGAACCCCGCCCCGGCTCCTGCCGTACCGCCGCCAGCGGCGATCTTTGCGTTCCCGTCACTGTAAAGGATATAACCATGGGCGCCACCCGCATCGCCGAGCGCCGAACCGCCCGACAAGTCTGCATTGGCAGCCTCCATTACTCCCATGATGCTAATCGAGCCTGTGCTACCCACGGTGACTTCGTGATAGAATTTACCCGTCACCTTCGCGTCAATTGAGAAGACGGGCATCGTTGCCATAACCGGAGTCGGATTCGTAGCTGTCAGCTTGTCGGACGAAAGCGTAACGTAATCTGACTTGTAGTTCGGGCTGAACGTGGTGAAGCCGCTGCCCCCTCCACCGCCGCTGCTGCGTCGCCGGCTTGCCGACATTCGGGAACTCAGTCGCATCAGAGATCACCCCCGAGAGTCCAAGTGTCCGTGTCAACCTTCTTGACGAAGCCTGTCGAATACTGGCCGGCCATGGTGAAGTCAGCCGCACGCGAGTTGAGCGTGACGCCGGTATCGCCGGCAATCGTGAGCGCGCCAGCACCAGCCTGTTCGAACTCGATCACCGTCCCAATCGGGAAGGCTACGTCTGCCTCTGCGGGGATCGTGAACGTGACGGCCGATCCGCTGGTGAAGCGGACGTAGTTGTTCGCGTCCCCGAGCGCCGCTGTGCGCGCGGTCGTAGCGTCGGTGATAACGGCGCCGCCGCCACTGCTTCCGGAATCTCGATATCCGTAAAGCGTCAGCTTGGTTCCGGCGGTGAAGTTGGCAGCGGAATACGAGTAAAGCTCTAGGGACGTGACAACAGACGTGTCGAGCCACACGCTAGTAGATATCATCATTCGACGGTGCGTAGTGGTTGCACCGGAAGTGCTGCTGCCGAACCCTAGAGTATCGGTGTAGAAATCGGTATTATCGTAGTTGAAGATTTTCAACGTAGAGCCGCCGGCCTGCTCAGCCGAAGAAGGCGAGGCATTACCGGGCACACGCGCCCAATCAAGGTAAGTGGATGCCGCGTCTTCCGCCAGGGTGAGGCTAGGGTTAGTGAACTCACGGTGATTGGCGTAGTTCGCACCGCTATCGCCGTTGAAACGGATAAGGGGAGCGTCATCTTCGCTCGCGGCTTCGGAGTGTCCGGTGAGGACGAGTTCAAGATACCGATAGCCTGCCGGGATCGCGGAGAAAGTGAAGGAGTCAGAAGTCCCGTCGAACGTATGAGTGGCGATAACATCAACAGGCCCCGCAGCGCCCCCGCCACTGCCGCCCCCTGCAACGGTGCCAGGCTCCCATTTGCTGTCGGCGTTATTCCAGACGAGCGCCTGGCCCTCAGTCGGTGGGGTCGTCGTCACGTCAACGTCCGTGAGGCCAGCCAAGGTAGCTGAGCCACCGCCGCCGCCAGTGGCGAGTTCTGCCCAAGCGGTCCCGTCGAACTTCTCGTAGTAGTTGGCCGCCCGGTTATAGACGAGCCAGCCTTCGAGCGGGGTCACGTAAACCCAGGCTCCGTTGTCACGGATCGCGATTTTGTTCGCCTGGGTGGGGTGCGTCTCGTCGAAGATATGCACGTCACCATCGGTCGGCGATCCCGGCGTAGCCGAAACCTTGCTGATAGCGCCAGCCTGAACGAGCACGGAGAGCTTCAGGAGATTGAGATCGTGATCCCCATTCCAGCCGTCTTCGCCGAGTGCCCAAAAACCCTTCAGGCCCAGGTTCGGAAGCGCGCGATCCGTCATGCTCGTAGTCCTTCGAAGTTACTTCCGGCGCTCACGCGCCGCCGTAGTTGTAGCCGTACTCATAGCCGTAGCCGGTCTTGAGCACAACGCGGAAGCGAGTCGGGTTCCATGACTCCAGACCATCACGAACGGCGACGAGTTCGGCCCACACCGATCCGCGAGTATCTGTTCCGTCGATAGTCTGATCGCTGCTGCTGTAGGTCCAGCCGCTCGTGATGCCGTCATACGTGGCGATCTCAGGCGTCGAAGTCGGTGTGTCATAGAACCGAATGCGGTAGGTGGTTCCGGCTTCCGCAGCCATGGTAGGCTCGAAGAACCCAACAAGCTGGTCGGCCTGAGTCAGCCGATTGCGCTCCACCCAGGTTATGACCGGCTCTCCGGTTCCCTCGTCGAGCACGCCGTAGATCGAAACACCGTTCACCTTAACGCCGGCCGGCGGATAGGGGCGCGCCACACGTCCGCTGAGTTCAAGGCTCATCAGGGCCGCGTCGTCTTCCGGAAGCTCCTGGCTCGTGCTGCGGGAAAGCGCTTTGGCTTCGACCGTCTCGCCAGCGGCATAGACCTTGCCATCGGCGCCATAGTCGTCATCCGGCAGCCAAACGCGGTCGCCAGCCGTGTGCGCGGCCGGCCAGGTATCAAGCACCCCGCGTGTCACGGTGAACGTCAACGTGTCTGGATCGTAGCTCTCGATCCGCATACGCTCTTCGCCGATCAGTAGCGAGTCACCCACGAGATCGCTGTTGGCCTCTTCGAAGTCTTCCACGTCCGTCACGGTGAACGTGGTGGCCGTAGCCGAGATATCGACTCCGAGCGTTGCGTTGGCGGTGAAGTAGAACGTGCCGCTGTTCGCCCAGCCGCTCTCACCTTCAGCGCGTGAGATCAGGCGGTATTGCGTGTTTGTCACGGACGGCCGGCCGACGAGCGATCCCATGTAGGAGTCCGCAGCCGGAACACTGTCAGCCTGGTCCTTCGTCGTCCTGAGATAGATATCCCGGTAGCCGAGTTCGAACAAGCGCTCGTCGGTCGCTGCAACTGCGTCCGCCGATGGCGGGGTCCAGGTGTTCTCGACCGGCGTGATCCAAGTAGTGTCCGGCAAGCCGAACACGTCCGACACAGCTTTGATCCTGATCCGGCCGTCGAGCATGTTGCCATCGTCGATCTCGCCGGCCCGAAGCACCAGATTCATGATCCCACGGGCCGGATCGCTGATCCGGAATACGGCGCCAGGGTGCAGCTTGAAACCCGCGCGATCCAGGATCACGTCGAACTTGCGAATGCCACCCGACCCCACGTTGAGATCGCGAGCGGCCACGCGGTTGCACAGGTCCAGTGTCGGCAGGCCCTCGTATTTCTTGGCCACGCTCGCTGAGCCGTCCCGCGAGTGACGAACAGCCAAGTTGTGCGCGCGACCTTCGATCTTCTGATTGGTGATCGGATCGACGCCGCTGACAATGATCTCGTCGGCGATGGCATCAGATGAGCCGCTGTCGTCTTCCTTGATCGAGATTAAGCCGCTCCCCTTCTGGAAATGCGGGAGATCGGCGGTGACGTAATCTGCGCGAAGCAGCTTGATCTCGATTAAGCCCGTCTCGCGATCCTGATAGATCACGCACCCGGCATGATCGCATACAAGCTGGATGAAGTCCTGGATGCCCTCGCGGCGATACCACACCAGGCACAGCCCCAGGCCCTCTTCGCAAAACTTGTCGGCGGCATAGACCCAACTCGGCCCCAACTTAGTTCGCGCAAGGCCACGGCCCCACGAGCGATTGGTGCAGCACTCGTAGAGAATATGGGCCGGGTTCATTGCATGGATCGTGCCGTCCTTCAGGTAGATCGTCGCACGGGCCTGATACCAGCAATCGTCGTCATCCCAGCCCGCCCAGGTGCGGCGGACGCGGAAGCTCCACTGCTTGATGTACGGGTTCATGGACGACATGAGGCCATCATACCAAAGGCACACGCGGCCCCTGAGTTCGCCCATGTTGCCGCCGATCATCGTCTTGATGTTCGGGAGCGTTGCAACCTTATTCGGCCCGCTTAGGCCCAGGAGCACACTCCCACTGGCGCCAGGCAACACCTGATCTTTGGCACCTTGCAGCAAGCGGAAGAGGCCCTGGATTCCGCCTTCCTTCTTTTCGCCGCCGAACAAGTCCGGCTTGTTGATAATGTTTACGTCCGTGATCTTGCAGGCATAACCGTCCCACACGACCTTATCCGCTGCCTTAATCATACGAAGTTCGTTGATAGGGCCTCGCCCGATCCCGAAGAGGATCGAGAACAGGTAGTGATACCCGATAGTCTGGCTGCCCTTACCCCCGCCCATGTTCTGCCCTCGCGATAGCAGCTATGTCGAGCACGATCTTGTCGCCGGTCGCTTCGAGCGTTTCCACGGCGATCCCGTTCGTAACAAAG
>DATGWU010000179.1:0-1991 GCA_035299345.1 Rhizobium sp. | reverse complement strand
CCCACAATCCGTTCCCTGATGCCGGACCCGGCCTCGCTCACCGACTGTGAGGCGGCGGCGGCGCGGCTCGTGCGGGCGATCGCCGTCGGCGAGCGTATCGCGATCTTCGGTGACTATGACGTCGACGGCGCAGCCTCCTCGGCGCTCCTTTATCGTTTCCTCACGCATTTCGGTGCAGAGGCGGAGATCTACATTCCCGACCGCATCTTCGAAGGCTACGGCCCAAATCCGACGGCGATCGGCCAACTGATCGAACGGGGTGCGCGGTTGGTGGTCACCGTCGACTGTGGCTCGACGAGTTTCGAGGCCTTGGAAGAGGCGCGCCGGCGCGGCATCGACGTCGTCGTCATCGATCACCACCAGATGGCACACGCCATGCCCGCCTGCCATGCGCTGGTCAATCCCAATCGCGAGGACGATCTGTCGGGGCAGGGGCATCTCTGTGCCGCGGGCGTCGTCTTCCTCGTGCTGGTTGCCACGCTGCGGCTGCTGAGACAGCAGGGCGACCGTCGCGCCGGATCGATCGACCTGCTCGCCTGGCTTGATCTCGTGGCGCTCGCGACCGTTTGTGACGTCGTTCCTCTCAGGGGCCTCAACCGCGCCTATGTGGTGAAGGGGCTGATCGCAGCCCGCCATCAGCAGAATGCCGGTCTCGCGGCTCTGTTGAGCGTGGCGGGTATCGGCGGGCCGGTGACGCCCTATCATTTCGGCTTTCTCGTCGGCCCGAGAATCAATGCCGGCGGTCGCATCGGCGACGCCGCCCTCGGGAGCCGCTTGCTGACGCTCGATGATGCCACCGCCGCCGGTGAAATCGCAGCGAGGCTCGACGAACTCAACCGCGAGCGGCAAGCGATGGAAACCGCGATGCTGGCGGAGGCGGAAGCGGAGGCGCTTGCCGAATACGGCACCGGCGAAACGGCATCCGTCATCGTCACGGCCCACGATAATTGGCACCCCGGTATCGTCGGGCTGCTTGCCGCCCGCTTGAAGGAGAAGTTCAAGCGGCCGGCCTTTGCGATCGCTTTCGATTCTTCCGGCAAGGGAACGGGATCGGGACGTTCGATCAACGGCTTCGACCTCGGGCGCATGGTTCGGGCGGCGGTCGACGTCGGCCTTCTCGTCAAGGGTGGCGGCCACGCCATGGCGGCCGGCCTGACCGTCGAACGTGCCAATCTCGGCCGGTTGCGCGCCTTCTTCGACGAGGCAGCAGGCAGCCAGGTATCGACGCTTGCCGCCAATCGCAGTCTGAAGATCGACGGAGCGCTGGGTGCATCCGGCGCCACCATCGCGCTGATCGACCAGCTGGAGACGGCCGGTCCCTATGGCGCAGGCCACCCACAACCTTGCTTCGCCATTCCTGCACATCGCTTGCGGGATTCGCGCCTCGTCGGCGTCAATCATGTGAAGGTGACGGTCGAGGCGCAGGACGGATCGCGACTCGACGGGATCGCCTTTCGCGCCGCCGAAACGCCACTCGGCGATTTCCTGCTGTCCTCGCGGGGCAATCAGGTTCATCTCGCGGGCTCGCTCAGTGCCGAGCACTGGCAGGGAACGCGGCGCGTGCAGATACGCGTCACCGACGCAGCGAAAGCGTTCTGAGCGATATCCAACTATGTACGGAAGATTGAAAGTGGCACGCCCTAGGGGAGTCGAACCCCTCTTCCCAGAATGAAAATCTGGTGTCCTAACCGATAGACGAAGGGCGCGTGCGCTTCGTTGTGGCGCCCTTATAGTCAGGGCTTCGGAATCCCGCAAGCGGAAAAATGCATTTTTCCGGCCGTCCGCGAAAAAAATCGAGAGACGGTCAAGTTACGGGAAAAACTGACGAAAATGCTTGTGGCGACACATGATGAGCGAGCGCACGAGGCAGCGTCGCAGCTATGTCAGTCTACTCGCAAGGGAAAGAAAGTGGCACGCCCTAGGGGAGTCGAACCCCTCTTCCCAGAATGAAAATCTGGTGTCCTAACCGATAGACGAAGGGCGCGTGCGCT
>DATGWU010000178.1:0-9456 GCA_035299345.1 Rhizobium sp. | reverse complement strand
GCGCGCGGCATAGGCAGCGGAGCGGTCGACCTTGGTCGTATCCTTGCCGGAGAAGGCACCGCCGCCGTGAGGGGCCGCTCCACCGTAGGTGTCGACGATGATCTTGCGGCCGGTGAGGCCTGCGTCCCCGTCCGGGCCGCCGATCACGAACTTGCCGGTCGGGTTTACATACCAGTTGCAGTCGTCGGCGATCTTGAGGTCGCCAACCGCTTCACGGATATACGGTTCCACGACAGAGCGAACCTTGGCGGAGTCCCAGCTCTCGTCGAGGTGCTGCGTCGACAATACGATGGAGACAATCTCGGAGGGCTTGCCGTCGACGTAGCGGACGGTGACCTGGCTCTTGGCGTCGGGGCCGAGCCTGGCGGCTTCGCCTTCGCCCTTTTTGCGGGCAGCTGCGAGCAGTTGCAGGATGCGGTGGGAATAATAGATCGGCGCCGGCATGAGGTCCGGGGTCTCACGGCAGGCGTAGCCGAACATGATGCCCTGGTCGCCCGCGCCTTCGCTGTTTGCGTGGTCAGCCGCCTTGTCGACGCCCTGCGCGATATGGGCGGACTGGAAATGCAGCAGGACGTCGATCTTCGCCGTCTTCCAGTGGAAGCCGTCCTGTTCATAGCCGATGTCACGGATCGCCTTGCGGGCCGCCGATTTGAACTTGGAAGGATTGATGACTTCGTTGCCGTTCTTGTCCTTCTTCATGAGGCTCGGCGGCAGCCGAACCTCTCCGGCAATAACGACACGATTGGTCGTCGCAAGGGTTTCGCAGGCGATGCGCACTCCCCAGGGATCAACGCCGGTCTTCGCCGCTTCGCGGTACACCAGGTCGACGATTTCGTCAGAAATTCGGTCGCAGACCTTGTCCGGGTGACCTTCGGAAACGGATTCACTCGTGAAAAGATAGTTAGCGCGCATGCGGGATTCCCCTCAAAGAACAAGCCGCATTCTTGTTATTCAGTTCGCGGCCGAAAAACAAGCGCACAACGACATAAATATATCTTTATGTGTTCGTTGAGAGTCACGGTCAGGGATAAAAAAAGGCGGCCCCGAAAGGCCGCCTTCCATCGCCCCCAAGACGATAAGATCATTCGCCGTCTGCTTCGGCCGCCAGCGCTTTGACGAGGTCGACGATCTTGCGACGGACTTTCGGGTCGGCAATCTTCACGAAAGCACGATTGAGCTGCAGGCCCTCCGACGAGGACAGGAAATCCACGACGTAGTTGGAGCTCGACGCTTCCGCCATGCCGGCAGCAACATTTCCCTGGTCGCCCGGCGCGTCCTCGAAGAAGAAGGAAACCGGCACGTTGAGAATGCTCGAAATGTTCTGCAGACGGCTGGCGCCAACGCGGTTGGTGCCCTTCTCGTATTTCTGGATCTGCTGGAAGGTGATGCCGAGGCTCTCGCCCAGTTTTTCCTGGCTCATCCCAAGCATGGTTCTGCGAAGACGAATCCGGCTTCCGACGTGAATGTCTATCGGGTTCGGCTTCTTCTTATTCTCGATCATGATGTGATCCTGACAAAAGTTGGCAAAGGACCGACAACCCGGTTTGCTTGCAGGGGACCATAACGAGGCGTTGTAATGCCAACAGACGGAACTCGAAGCATACGTACAGATTGGTGGTTTCTTCCACTATGCATTTTTAGGGGTTTTTGGTCAATTCTTCCCGAAAATAAAACCCATGCGTGAAAAGACCGCACCTATGACGACAGCTGCCCATATCATCCAGAAGTTGCGCTCTCGGAAGTTGTTTCCTAATTTAGCGCTTAAATCGACATTTACGGTTGCATCTTCAACACCCTGCGCGTCGAGCGAAAGACCCGAAAAAGTCCGCCCCCGATCGTCGATAACGGCGGAAATTCCGTTGTTGGCGCTGCGGATCAAAGGTAAGCCGTTCTCGACGGCCCGCACCCGCGCCTGCTGGAAATGCTGGTACGGACCGGGCGTGAGACCGAACCAGGCGTCGTTGGTGACGTTGAGAATGGCGCCGGCCTCCGCCCAGTTGCCGGTCATCTCCGCTGGGAAAATGACTTCGTAGCAGATCAGCGGGTAGAGCTTCAGCCCCCCCGGAAGCGTAAGCATCGTCCGGTCGGCGGCCGCGGAAAACCCACCGGGCAGGCTGATGAGATTGTCGAACCCGATCCGCCTCAGGACATCCTCAAACGGAACATACTCGCCGAAAGGCGTCAGGTGGACCTTGTCGGAGGCGGCGACAATCTGCCCCTTGTCGTCGATGACGTAGATCGAGTTGTAGTAGCGGGGTGGACGACCGGCCCCTTGCGTCTCCGAGCGGACCGTGCCCGTGACGAGGACCTGCCCTTCCTGCAGCATGTCCGCGATACTCGTGAGGGCATCGGGGTTTTCGGTCAGGATAAAGGGGATCGAGGTCTCCGGCCAGACAACAACGTCGGGCCGTTTGCCACCCTGTGCGACGGGCAGGGCCGAAAGCTCCAGATGCTTCTTGAAGATCGCCTCGCGGTCATCATTCGCAAGCTTCTTCGCCTGGTCGATCGCGGGCTGGACGAGGCGAACCGTCAGTTGCTTGCCATCAGCCACCTCCGGCATCGACAGCCGATAGCCGCCATAACCGAGGTGGCTCAGGAACAGGCCTGCGGCAATCGCAAGGCCGGGCAACACCCCCTTCCGCGTGCCGAGCAAGGCGGGCGTGGCAAAGACGAGCACCGCGAGCGTCGTCACGCCAAAGAGACCGATGATATGCACGGACTGCATCATGAGCGGGATCGGCATGGCACCGTAGCCGATCGCATTCCACGGAAAGCCGGTCGCCACGAAACTGCGCAACCATTCGGCAATACCGAAGCCGGCGGCGAGGGCCAGAATACGTCCGAAACCGTCGGACCAGAGAAGCCGCGCGACAAAGGTCGCCAAACCGTAAAACACGGCAAGCACCGCGGGCAAGCCGACGACCGCGAGCGGCAGGGCCCAGGCAAATTCATCGGCCTCCAAGAGCAGCGCGTGACCGAGCCACCAGAGACCGGCGACGAAATAGCCGAAGCCGAAGAGCCAGCCGACAAGGAAGGAGGACCGCAGGCCGGGAGACGTGCCGTTCTGCGGATGACTGGCTGTCCCGTCGAGAAGCCACACGAGCAGCGTGAAGGCGATGAAGAGAGCCGCGAGAAAGCCGTATGGCGGCAGGGCGAGCGCTCCGATCGCACCGGCGAACACCGCCAGCGCTGCCCTCCTCACCCCCCAAAACAGCATGATCCTCCCCGCCAGCCGCTCCATGCGTCTTCCTTTCCCCTGTCGCGAATCAACCCGCCGCAGTCTCCCAAAATTCGGTAGGTTTGTCGCGCAGAGGGCGGGAAAGGAAGCGTTCAGCGGGCCGGGTCGGACTCGACCGGCCGGGTTGGAGACGCCGAAGGGACAGATGATGACGCCCGAATCTCCGACGCAATATCGGCACTGGCGGCAGCAGAGCGCTGTGGCCGCCGCTTGCGCGTGACTCGCACGCGTTTGACGCGACGCGGGTCCGCATCAAGGATGTGGAACGTGAAGCCCGCAAGTATCTCGACGACCTCGCCCCGCACGGGAATGCGCCCGAGAGCGTAAAAAATCAGGCCGCCCAGGGTATCGACATCCTCACTCTGTTCCCGAACGTCGAAATCAGGGCCGATGATGCCCGCGATCTCTTCGAGTTCAACCCGCGCATCGGCGACGAAGACATCCTCGGAGAGAAGAGTAACCTTGGCATCATCCTCGTCATCGTGCTCGTCCTCGATGTCGCCCACCACCATCTCTAGGATGTCCTCGTGCGACACGAGGCCGTCGGTACCGCCGTATTCGTCGATGACGAGTGCCATCTGAGTGCGAGCGGCGCGCATGCGGTTCAGGAGGTCGGAAGCGAGCATGGACGGCGGCACGAAGAGGATGGGCCGCACGATTCCGGCGTCGACCACGGTCTTGGAAAGACCGACGGAGCCAAGATCGAGCGCGGCACGGTCCGCGCCGTTCTTTGCCTGCTTGGTCAGATAAGAAAGAAGATCGCGGATATGGACCATTCCGCGCGGGTCGTCGAGAGTCTCGTGGTAGACCGGCATGCGCGAGCGTCCGGATTCCTCGAAGATCGCCATCAGTTCGCCGAGGGTCGTGCTCTGATCGACGGCCTCGATGTCAACGCGGGGGATCATCACGTCTTCCACGCGCACCTCGCGGAAACGCAGGATATTGTGGAGCATCGCCCGCTCTTCGGGGGAGAAAGCCTCGTTCGTACCGGAGTCCGCCAGAAGCGCGTCAGTCAGGTCCTCCCGCAGGTTCGTCGCATGCAGTGGCCGGAGAATGCGGGCCGCGCGCGCCCAAAAGGACGTCGGCGCCCTGCCCGTACTCTCGGGCTTTATAGGGCTCCCGCCCTCATCAGAGGCGCCGTCTCCGTCTGCCGTGTCGACGGTCGTTCTTGCTGTAAAATCGCTCATCATTCCATACTGTCAGATCGGGTCTTGCCCCGCATAGGGATCAGATAGGCCAAGTGAGGCCAAAATGCGAGTCTCAAGCCCTTCCATAATCTCGGCCTCGCCCGCATCCATGTGATCGTAGCCGAACAGATGCAGGAAGCCATGCACCAGAAGATGGGTCAGGTGCTCCTCGAAAGTCTTCGAGAGTTCATCCGCCTCGCGCGCCACCGTCTGCCTGGCGATCACGATATCCCCAAGCATCGGGCCTGGCACCCCCCCGGGAACAAGGGGAAATGCGGGAAAAGAGAGGACATTGGTCGGTTTGTCCTGATTTCGCCACTCCGCGTTGATCTCGCGGATCGCCGCATCGTCGGTGAAGACCAGTGACACTTCCGGGATCATGTCGGGGAAAGGCTGTCCCTCGTTGCCCGCAAGATAGTCAGCCGCTGCACCGAGAACTCTCTCGCATAAAGCATGCAACGCAGGCTCCGGCGGCCAGCCATCGTCCTCGATGGAGATTTGTATGTCGAGTTCCTGCATTCTCTTAGGCCGCGCTCGTGTCCTGATCCTGAAGTCCGCTACGGCACCATATTGCCGATGTCGCCGCGAACGCCAGAGGCTTCACACTAGCGGTCGGTTTGCTCACTTTCGTCCTGCACCGCGTATTGGGTGTCATAGGCCTGCACGATCCGGCCCACGAGCGGATGCCGGACAACGTCGACGTCCTTGAAGCGGACGATGGAAATCCCCTCGACGCTCCGAAGGATCTGCAGGGCTTCGACGAGACCCGATTTTACACCGCGCGGCAAGTCGACCTGACTCGGGTCGCCCGTGATGATCATCCGCGCGTTCTCGCCGAGACGCGTCAGGAACATCTTCATTTGCATCGAAGTCGTATTCTGAGCCTCGTCCAGAATGACGGCTGCGTTCGACAGCGTCCGTCCGCGCATGAAGGCAAGCGGTGCGATCTCGATGACGCCGGCCGTGATTGCCCGCTCGACCTTGTCGCCGGGGATCATATCGTAAAGCGCATCGTAAAGCGGCCGCAGATAGGGATCCACTTTCTCCTTCATGTCACCCGGCAGAAAGCCCAACCGCTCCCCCGCTTCCACAGCGGGGCGCGAGAGAATGATGCGGTCCACCAGGCCGCGTTCCAGCAGCTGCGCCGCGTGGGCGACCGCGAGATAGGTCTTGCCGGTGCCCGCGGGGCCGACGCCGAAAACGAGCTCGGAGCGTTCGAGCGCCCGCATGTAGGCATCCTGTGTCGGGGTGCGCGCGGCGATTGTCTTCTTGCGCGTCGCGATCTGCGACATTGTGAGTTTCGCCTTGCGTTCGAGCGTGGGCAGCGTCAGTTGGTCGTCGGTGGCGACCGCCATCCGGATCGCCCCTTCGACATCGGAACTCTCGACACTTCCACCACTCTGGAGCCGTGCATAGAGGAAATCCAGCGCACGGCGTGCCTGATTGGTCGCCTGCACATCACCGGAAATCGCGACGGAATTGCCGCGGGCTCTGGCGTCGATGTGCAATCGTTCCTCGAGAAGCTTGAGGTTCTGGTCGAATTGCCCGAAGAGTTCGCTGGCGAAGCGGTTGTTCTCGAACGTCAAGATGAAATGATTGGCGTCGGTCGCAGCAGCCGGTGAGTGGCGCGAGGGTGAGAAAACCATTTCCTGTTCGTTCAAGCGGGTCAGACTCCCTTGAGAATGAGTATCGAGCCCTCACTTTAACTCTATGCCACCTCGGCAAACAAGCTGTTTGGGCCGGTTCCGGTGATTCGTACCTTTATAGTGTCACCGATCTCCACGTCTTTTGCATCAACATTCACGGACTGCAACCACGGCGACCTGCCGATGAGTTGCCCGGGAAGCCGCCCCGGCTTTTCGAGGAGGAGGTCGATCGTTTTACCGACGCAGGATCGGGCGAATGCATGTTGCTGGCTGAGCAGTAGTTCCTGCAGCCGCGCAAGCCGTTCGGCCTTCACCTCCTCCGGGACGTGATCCGGCATGTCGGCGCCCGGGGTGCCGGGTCGCGAAGAATACTTGAAGGAGAATGCCTGAGCGTATCCAACGGTTTCCACGAGCCGCAGGGTGGCCTGGAAATCCTCCTCCGTCTCGCCCGGGAAGCCGACGATGAAGTCGCCTGAGAGGGCGATGTCCGGGCGTGCCGCGCGGATACGCTCGACGAGGGCGATGTAGTCGGCGGCCTTGTGACGTCGATTCATCGCCTTCAGGATCCGGTCCGACCCGGACTGTACCGGCAGGTGCAGATAAGGCATCAGGATGTCGAGGTCACGATGCGCCTCGATCAGTCGGTCATCCATGTCGCGCGGATGACTGGTCGTATACCGCAGGCGCCTAAGTGCGGGAATTTCGGAAAGGCGGTTGAGCAGGTCGCCGAGGCCCAATCGCTCGCCATTCTCTCCCTCCGCATGCCACGCATTGACGTTCTGCCCGAGCAAGGTGAGCTCCCGCACGCCGGCCGCAACCAGCTTTTCGGCTTCGCGCACGATCTGGTTCATCGGGCGGGATATCTCGGACCCGCGCGTATAGGGTACGACACAGAAGGTACAGAATTTGTCGCATCCCTCCTGGACCGTCAGGAAGGCCGTGACGTTGCGCCTGGCCGAGACTGCCTTCGACTGATCCGGCAGATGCTCGAACTTGTCCTCCACCGCATATTCGGTATCGACGACCGACCGGCCGGAACGCGCACGCTTCAGCGCCTGCGGAAGGCGATGATAGGTCTGTGGCCCGATCACGACATCGACGGACGGCACGCGCCGAATGATCTCCTCGCCTTCTGCCTGAGCGACGCAGCCGGTGACGCCGATCATGAATTCGCGGCCTTCGGCCTGCCTCTCGCTCTTCATGTCGCGAAGACGGCCGAGCGCCGAATAAACCTTTTCGGCGGCCTTCTCGCGGATATGGCAGGTGTTGAGCAGGACGAGATCGGCCTCCTGCATGTCGTCGGTCGCCACGTAGCCTTCGCCGGCCAGCGCCTCGGACATACGGCCGGAGTCGTAGACATTCATCTGGCACCCGTAGGTCTTGATGAAGACCTTCCGGGGTGGGCCCGACTGACCGAGTTCTGTTTCCGGTGATACTGCGCTGTCCTGGTTCATGGCCGCTATTTAGTGGCTTTCAGTGCCTGTTGAAACCCTAAAATGCACTCAGGCGGGATGCCGGCCGTGCAGGTGATCGAGCAGCATCGTTCGGATACGGCCCTCGATAACTGCACTCAACTGCTTGCGCTTGTCGCCTTCGCGATACTCGGCCGTCTCGCCGAAGCTTACATCGACGTCGAGCGCCCCCGCCTTGAGCACGCCGATCAAATGCGGCAGCAGCGGAACGTCTCCGGGCCATCCCGCAAGCGGACGATGGAAACGCCCCATGGGCAGGCCATAGACACGTGTATAGGCGATCGCGACCGGCTGCACGTAGACGACGCCCTGCGGGGCGAGTGGAAGGGCCGCCGCGGCAGCGCCGAACAGCGAACTCTTCACCTCGAGAAGCCGGTTTCCGTCGGAGGTCGTGCCCTCGGGAAACAGCACGACGATCTCGCCATCGGCCATGCGTTCCGCGATCTCGTTGACCTGGTCGCCGGTGCGGCGCTTTTCTTCCCGCACCACGAAGACGCTTTTCTGCAACCGCGCGAGCAGGCCGAAGACCGGCCACGTCTTCACCTCGTTCTTGGCAATGAAGACGACGTCGGCAAGCGCGCCGAGCACCAGTATGTCCTTCCACGAGGCATGGTTCGCCGCGATCAGCAAGGGCCTGCGGCTGTCGAGGCGGCCGTGGACGTGAATGCGGATGCCGAGCATCCGACAGGCGATGCGATGCCACAGACGCGGCAGCCGGCGGCGGATCCTCCAGTCAAAGACGAGACCTGCCACCTGGACCGGCGCGAGCAGAAGAGTCGAGACCACGATGACGAGGAGGAGGAAACCTATTCGCAGAGACGTGATCAATGCTGCTTCTCCTGAAGCGGAACCATTGCGTCAGTTGTCGTCCTTCTTGAGGGGTACGCCGTACAGTTCGAGGCGGTGATCCACGAGACGGAAACCGTATTCGCGGGCAATACGTTCCTGAAGCGCCTCGATCTCGGGGGAATGAAACTCAATCACCCTGCCGGTCTTGAGATCGATCAGGTGGTCGTGATGTTCTTCGGGAACCGTTTCATAGCGCGAGCGGCCATCACGGAAGTCATGGCGTGCGATGATCCCTGCATCCTCGAACAGCTTCACTGTGCGATAGACGGTCGAGATCGAGATCCGAGAGTCCACCGCGGACGAGCGCCGATAGAGCTCCTCGACATCCGGATGGTCGTCCGACTCTTCGAGAATCCGGGCGATGACACGCCGCTGCTCCGTCATGCGCATGCCGCGCTCGACACAAAGATCTTGAAGCGATTTGACGGGTTCGCTCATGGCAGCATGCAAGTCCGGCGTTCAACGGTAATGCAAGGCAACTATCGGAGATCACGCCGCATGACAAGCGCGGAGGACCGACGACCTTGCTCGTCGGCGTAATAGGCGGGCCGTTCGCCAGCCTTCTGAAAGCCGAGCTTGTTGTAGAGCCCGAGTGCGGCGGCATTGCCGTCGTCCACTTCAAGGAACATCGTCTCGCCGCCGCGGGCACGTGCTTCCCGGATTGCCGCCTGCATCAGCCGCCAGCCGAGACCGTGACGCCCAAGCTTCTCGTTGACGGCGATCGTCAGGATTTCCGCTTCTCCAGCAGTCTCACGCGCCAGTACGAAGCCCGCAAGCGGCGGCTTGAAAATCAGCGTGTTCGTCTGCCATGTCACGAAGCCGAACGTGTGTGGCTGCAGAAGCAGGCTCAGAAATTCGCCGTCTCCCCAAGGCCGCGCGAAGCGCTGGCCGTGGAGGACGGAAACCGCGGCACAGTGCTCGCGTGTCATCTCGACGATTTCGAATTCGGGCTTGCGGGTAAAATAGGCTTCGCGCATCAGGTCGTCACACTCGTGCAATTGCAAATCCGGCCTGCGGCTTGGCATCCGGTCCTCGGAGATAAAGCGGCTTGGGTTTGCCCGCCG
>DATGWU010000177.1:0-15564 GCA_035299345.1 Rhizobium sp. | reverse complement strand
TTCGCGCTGTTTGACCGGCGGCAGGTGGGCGATGCTTGTCTTCATCAGCAATCAACACCCCTTCCGTGTCTGATTCGAATGGCTTTTCCGGCTTGCGCAGCAAGCCACAGTGCCAAAACCCTCCGCACCTTTCAACGAAGGGTTTGCAAAATCGCCTTCACATTCGCTTTGCACAGTGCGCGTTCGAGGCAATCAAGCAGCTTTATCAGACCAGCAATCGTCTCGCCCATCTCATCACCATGATTCATCCGGCTTAAGGCTACGGGTTTCGCGGCAATGCGAGACCCGCAGGATGAAGATGGTCCTTCTCGCGATCTCGTCACACACTTCGTAATTGCCGGAGATGATCCGTCGCTCCTCGCGCGGCCCGCACGCTTCGAGTTTCTTGCCGACCTCGGATAGTCGATCAGCGAACCCCGCGCGTGGGCCATCTGCTGGACGGGACGCGCCGCCGCCTTGAGCGAGACGGCACCTTGCGACAAGCCCCAAGGATGTCCCGGTGAGCCAATCCACGAGGGTGGGCGAGGATCAGTCGAACGCATCAGCTTTATTGGTGAGGCCAGACATTGTCGCGAAATGCCGACGTCTCTCCCTAAAGGCGCTGAACTGCGTATCGGCGATGACACCGATCAGGATCACGCTGCCCATGACCGCAAAGTTGAGCGACGACGGGATCCCGAGAAGATTGACGAGGTTCTGCAGAACCTGCAGCAATATGACGCCGAGAACCACACCGACAATGGAGCCCTCTCCGCCCCGCAGCGAGAAGCCCCCCAGCACAGCGGCCGCGATACCGTAAAGCTCATAGAAGTTGCCGTGTGAGGCCGGCTGTACCGAACGCGTGTACATCGCAAAAAAGACGGCCGAGACAGCGGTGAGAAACATGCAGAGGACATAGGCGGAAACAGTCACCCGCCGAGTATTGATCCCGGAATAGCGAGCGCCCTCTTCGTTCTTGCCCACCGCCAAGAGGTGACGACCAAACACGGTCCGGTGCAGGACGAACCAGGAGATGACCGCGACGACGGCAAACGCGATGACCGAATGGGGTATGCCGGCTGTGCGTCCGGCAACGATGTTTTGCAGGATTGGAAAGTCTGACCCGAAGCTGAATCCGGCAGTCCCATCCCTGGTGTAGAAGCGGGCAACCCCGCGATAGATCAACAGGCCGCAGAGCGTGACAACAAAGGGCTGAAGCTTCAATCGTGTGACCAGCCATCCATGCAGCAGGCCGATGACAACGCCCAGCCCCAGCACAATACCCAATGCCATCGGCCATGGAACGTCGTAGGTGGCGATGAGATCGATGAAGATCACGCCGAGAAGCGCGATGACGGAGCCGATGGAAAGCTCGATGCCGCCCGTGACGATGACGAACGCCTCGGCGATGGAGAACAGGCCGAATAGCCCGATCAGGTTGGCCGTATTGGCAAGGTTGATCGGCGAGACAAACCTCGGATTGACAAGGGCAACGATTGCCCCCACGCAGAGGACCAGTACCGCCAGACCCAGATCTTTCTTGTGCATTTGCGCCTTCCTATTCGACGGCAAGCCGAAGGATGTTCTCTTCCGACAGCTCGCTGCGCTCCAGTATCCCTGACACACGGCCCCGGCTCATCACCATTACCCGGTTCGAAACCCCGATCACCTCTTCCATGTCCGAAGAGATCATCAGGAGCGCGGCGCCCTGGGATGCGAGTAATCGCATCAGATGGTACACTTCGGCTTTGGAGCCGACATCGATGCCGCGCGTCGGCTCGTCTAGAATGATGACCTTAGGTCGCGTTGCCAGCCATTTGGCAAGCACGACCTTCTGCTGGTTGCCGCCCGAAAGTTCGCCGGCAGGTCGATCAAGCCTCGGTGCCTTGATGGAGAATTCCCGTCGCGCATCTTCCGCCAGGGAAAATTCCGCATCCCGGTCCACCAGTCCATATCTGGACATCGCCACCAGGCTCGGCGCAGCGATATTCTCCGCAACCGAAAAGTCGAGGAACAGGCCCTCCGACTTGCGGTCTTCTGGAACCAGGCAGATGCCGGCCTTGATCGCTTCGATGACCGAGCCGGGCGGCACCGCCTTCCCCTGGACTTCGACCGTTCCCGCTTCAGCCGCGTCCACGCCGAATATGGCACGCGCAAGCTCACTTCGTCCGGCACCAACGAGCCCGGCAAGACCCAGTATCTCGCCAGCGCGCAGAGCAAGGTCGACCCTTTCGTGGGGATAGGCCGGCGTTCGAAGGCCCTTTGTTTCGAGCACGACTTCGCCTAGCGGCCGCGTCGATGCTTCATAAAACTGGGATATGTCGCGGCCGATCATCAGCCGCACCATCGCATCCTTGTTGATTTCGGCCCGGGCAAGCTCACCGGCATTGCCGCCGTCACGCAGGCCGACAACGCGGTCGGCAACCTCTTCGACCTCCCCCAGCCGATGCGTGATGAACAGGATTGCGACACCATCATCGCGCAGAAGGCGGATCACGTTCAGCAGCCGCTGCGTCTCCGACAGGGTGAGGCTGGACGTCGGTTCGTCCAGAATGAGCAGGCGCACATTGATGGAAAGTGCCCGTGCGATTTCCAGCAATTGCTGGTCGGCAAGTGACAGACCGGAAACGGGATCGCCCGGACCGAAGCGAGTTCCAAGCATCTCCAGAAGCGGACGGACCTTGGCTTCCATGGCCTTGCGGTCGATGACACCGAACAGGCCTTTGCGGATCTCGCGCCCCAGCAGAACATTGGCGGTGACATCGAGATTGGAGAATGGATTGAGTTCCTGATGAACGAAGGCGATGCCGTGCTCGACGGCACGCGCCGGCGTCAGATCCGACAGGTCCGTCCCGTCGATCACGATCCGGCCGCGGTCCGGGACAATTGCGCCGCCAAGAACCTTCATCAGTGTCGACTTGCCGGCACCGTTTTCGCCGATCAATCCCACCACCTCGCCGCCGCGAATGCTGATGGAGACATCGTTCAATGCGATCACGCTCGGATAGACCTTGGTGACGCCGACCAAATCGAGGGAGATGGGTTTGTGAACGTGTGGCATGCGCGCTCCGGGCTCAAATCATGAGCCTGCGCGCAGGATGCGTTTGCGCGCAGGACAGCATTATAGACACGGGAACATCAGCCGCCGACACGTGCTTTCAGTTCGGCTTCGAACGCATCGACATTCGCCTTGTCGATCACCTTTGTCGGCACGATGATAAGACCATTTTCCGGAACCTGCGACTTGTCGCCCTCCAGGTATGACGCCATGAGCTTCATGCCCTGGTACCCCCATTGATAGGGATCCTGCACAACCGTTCCGGCAAAAGATCCTTCCCTGACGGCACCCAGCGTGATCGGGTCTTCATCGAAGGCCACGACCGTGACGCTGCCGAGTTTCCCGGCGGCTTGCAGGGCTTCGTAGATCTTGGGCGGGTTGTAGGAATAGAACCCGACCATGCAGTCGATTTCCGGATTGGCCGCGAGCACATCATCGACGTTTGAACGCGCGCGGGCAAAGTCCACGTCGTCGCCACGAACATCGACCAGCTCAATCCCCTTGCCGTCCACCGCCTGCTTGAAGCCGGCGATGCGTTCCTTCGCGTTATCGGCGCCAAGGAAGCCGACGAAGCCCATGCACTTGCCTCCGTCGGGCATTGCCTTGACGGCAATTTCCCCCGCCTGCACCCCCGCATCCGTGTTGGACGAGCCGAGATAGGCAATCCTGTTGGATTGCGGCGCGTCACTGTCGGTGGTGAACAGCGGTACCTGTGCTGCGATCCGGTTGAATGCGTCGATCGAATTCTTCGGATCGGCCGACGAAATCATGATCGCGTCGGTGCCGGCGGCCACAAGATCGTCCATCAGTGCGTTCTGCAGAGCAGCCGTCCCCTGTGCGGGATAGCGAAACTGCAGTTCATAGCCAGGCAGCTCCGCTTGCGCAGCCTTCACGCCCGCCTCGGCCAGCTTCCAGAAGTCAGAGGCCGCATTGACGACAAAAGCCAGCGCCGGCTTGTCTTCGGCCATCACCGTTGAGGCGCTCAGGGCGAACGCCGCAAGGGCAGAAATTCCGATTATCTTTTTCATGAGGTCCTCCCGCGGCCCACTCCTCCAGACCGCAATTTCTCAGGTTGAAGATAACGTTCCGGAACACAAACCGTGACATTCCGGAACGCCCGCATTGAGCGGAGCAAGACCGAGCGGGACGCCTGCCCCGCCCGGAGGTCTCAGTTCTTCTCGCAGAAGCCCGGCGCTTCAGCCGTGCAGACATCAAGACCGGTGTACAGCGGATCATCGACCTTCTCGCCCTTGATCAGCTGGATCATGACGTCAGGCGCGCGGTAGCCCATTTCGAAGGGCCGCTGACCCACCTGGGCATGACTGCGCCCCTCGCGGAAGGCCTGCGTCTGCGGCGGCAGAGTGTCGCCGGCGATGATTACCAGGTCCTTCGACTTCAGCTTGTCCATCACCTGATCGGTGACCTGGGTATAGGCCTGCGGCGCAAACTGCGCCCAGCCGCCGATAAGAATGAAGGCATCGAGGTCAGGATGAGCCGTGAAGACGTCCGACATCTGCTGGTTGGCGAGGTCGGCCTGGTCGTTGGTAAAGACAGGGCAGCCTTCGATCTCCGTCCAGCCACCCTGGCCGGTCAACCTGTCGACGTTCTTTTCGCCGGCGATCGTGTCACGGAAGCCCTGCGCGCGGGCATTGATGTTGTCGGCAGCAACGTTACCGAGCTGAAGGCAGACCGAGCCGCCGTCAGCCTTGAGCGCCTTGGTCTGTTCGGCCATCTTCACGCCCATCAGGTAGTTGTCGGTTCCCAGATAGGTCTTGCGCAGACTGCGGTCCTGCTCGAGGAAATCCGCATCGATGGTCATGACCGGGACCGAAGGCTCGATTTCGCGAATTCGGTTGGCCATGGCCGGCGCATTCGACGGCGAAATCGCGATGGCGGCAACGCCCTTGGTCAAGAGGTCGTCGACAATCTGGACCTCGCCCGCCTCATCCGCCGATGAGGCCGGCCCGGTATAGAGGCACTGGTATTCGCTATCGGGATTTTCCGAGAGCCATTTCTTGCAACCCAGGTTGATCTGCTCGAAAAACGGGTTGTCCAGGCCCTTGACCACGATGGCCAGGATCTTCTTGTCCTGCGCGCCGGCGTGTCCGGCATACAGGATGGCCGCCGACAGGGCAGTCATAGCTACGTGTTTGAGTTTCATTGCACTTCTCCTCCTTTGCAACCGCCGACGAAGGAGTCTTCCTCAGCCGGGATACCAGACGATGCGCGTGTCTCCCTCCTCGCGCCGGTATTTCCATGCACGTTCAACGAGTTCCTTGAGGTCTACCGAAGGCTTCCAGCCGAGCACCTTTCGGGCCTTGGTGTTATCGAGCCAGTTGCTGTGAAACGGCGTCGGGACATCGAGCCCTTTGAGCTGCCCGCTTTTGCCCAGCAGCGGCTCCAACGCGCCGTAATCAACCGGTTCGTTCATCGATATATTGAACAACTCGCCATAGGCCTTAGGGTTGTCGAGCGAGAGCAGAATGGCTTGCACGAGATCGTCGACATGAACGAAGTTGCGCTTGAGGAAGTCTCCGCGGACATCCTTCATGACCGGGTAGTAGCCACCTCGCCGCACCTCTTCGAGCGTCACCTCATCGACCAGCGTCTCCCACGCCGGACCGCCGAACTGTGTATCATCGAGCCTCAGCGCATAGCGGAAGTCGTCCTTCTCCATGATCCACGGCGCGCGTAGCGTGGTCACGTTGATGCCGTACTGGATGGCGTACTGTTCCAGCATCACCTCTTCGAGGACCTTGGTCAGTGCATAGCTTCCGGGATAGGCCCGGCGCGGTGACCCCTCGGTGATCGGCGCTTCGTAGTCCTGGAATATGTGACCGACGACGCAATCACCGCTGAGCAGCAGGAACTGGCGTCCATCCTCGAGGGTGCGAAACCGCTCGAGCATCAGGTAAAGGCCCTTCAGCGCAACGTCGATTGCGAGGTCGGGCGATTCCTTCACGGCGGCGAGATGAACCACGTGCGTCACGCCATCGAGCGCCTCCGCGACGACACCCTGATCGGCCATCGATCCGCGGACGACGCGCACGCGCTCCCCCTCGCCAATGACACGGTTGTTGCACAGCGCAACGACCTGGCAGCCTGAAAACCGCTGCTCGCTCAAGAAGGCAGGAAGAAACGCTTGTCCAACCTTTCCGGCCGCACCCGTTACCAGCAGCTTCATCGGACCCCCGACTATTTTCTCCTGTTCGAGCAGATAGTCATTTACTAATAATATTAAGTCAAGCTATTATTGAATTAGTTATTGATCGGAGCGGCAGAACAGGGCGGCAGGACAAGCCGTATTTCATTGTGAGAATCGGGGAGGAGCCACTCATGTCGAGACTGGTTTTGTCGGGAATCTCGAAGAGTTTCGGTGCCATTCAGGCCCTGTCTTCGGTGTCTTTCTCGCTGGAAGCCGGAGAAGTCTTGGGACTGATGGGCGACAACGGAGCGGGCAAAAGCACGCTCGTGAAGATCATCGCTGGCAACTTCACCCCGTCCGCGGGCGAGGTGAGGATCGACGGACACCCGGTGGCCTTCCACAAGCCCAAGGATGCGCGGAAAGTAGGCATCGAGGTCGTTTATCAGGACCTCGCGCTGTGCAATAACCTGTCGGCAGCGTCCAACGTGTTTCTTGGCCGCGAGGTGATGGCAAGTTTCGGACCTCTGAAATACGTCAATTATCGCCGTATGAACGAGGTGGCGGCTGACCTCTTCAAACAGCTGAAGTCGGAAACGCGTCCACGCGATCTCGTCAAGAGAATGTCCGGCGGCCAGCGACAGGCAGTCGCCATTGCCCGCACACTTCTGTCAAAACCCAAGATCGTCATGATGGACGAACCGACCGCGGCCATTTCGGTGCGGCAGGTCCGGGAGGTCCTCGACCTGATCCGTCGGCTGCGCGACCAAGGCATCACCGTGATCCTGATTTCTCACAGGATGCCGGACGTCTTCAGCGTCGCCGACAGAATCACGGTGCTGCGGCGCGGCGTCCTGGTCGCCAACAAGGCCGCCGTCCAATCCTCCCCCGAAGAAGTGACCGGTCTGATTACGGGCGCGATCGAGACTGCATAGGAACACAAAGCAATGACGACAATCGAAGACGCGATAGCTGGAAGCGAACACAAGAACCTTCTGACCCGCACAACGAACCGGCAGCTTTTCTGGGTTTTCCTTGCGGCAGTGGTGGCCTGCGCAGCCCTCACCCTTGTCACAGACACGTTCGCGACCGAAAGAAACCTTTTCAACGTCGCACGAAACTTCGCCTTCGTCGGCATCGTCGCCCTCGGCATGACCATGGTGATCGCCTCCGGCGGCATTGATCTTTCGGTGGGATCCTCGGTCGTTCTGAGCGCCATGGTGATCAGCGTCCTGATGGCCGGCGGCATGGGCCTCTGGCTTGCCGCTCCACTGGCGCTTGGCTCGACGCTGCTGGTCGGCCTACTGAACGGCATACTGATCGCTTATGGCGGCATGCCACCATTCGTGGTGACCCTTGGTACATTGTCCGCCGTGCGCTCACTGGCCATGGTCCTCTCCAACAACAAGATGATGTGGGAGTTTGGCCCTGATCATAATCTGCTCTTGTGGATCGGCGGCGGCTCGACTCTCGGGATTCCCCACCCGCTTTATGCCCTGACGCTTCTGACGGTCATCGTCTCGCTGGCGTCCAAATGGACGCGATGGGGACAATACGTCTTCGCGATCGGGGGCAACGAGAGCGCGGCCACGCTCGCCGGCATACCGGTCAAACGCATCAAGGTGAGCATCTACATGTTCTCTGCGTTTACCGCCGGTGTCACGGGCATTCTGATGGCGGGATGGCTCGGCAGCGTCACCACGAACCTGGGTCAGGCGATGGAGCTGACGGTCATAGCCGCCGCGGTTATCGGCGGCGCCAATCTGGCTGGTGGCGAAGGCACCGCAATTGGCGCCGTCATCGGCGCTCTGTTGATAGAGGTCATTCGCAACTCGATGATCCTGCTTGGCATCTCGACATTCTGGCAGGGAATGTTCATAGGTACCTTCATCATAGTTGCCGTGGCATTCGACCGGATCAGGCATTTCAGATCATGAAGGATGAATGCCCGCCAGCCGACTGTGGCATTTGGTCATGGAGAATGCATTGAAACCTACAATGATGGATGTCGCCGCGCGAGCGGGCGTCTCACAGGCGACAGTCTCACTCATTCTCAATGGCAGCTCCGGAGCCCGCTTCAGTGAAGCAACACGGAAACGCGTCTTCGACGCCGCCGCGGCACTCGGCTACAGGCTTTCCAATCGCACCGCATCTGCAAACGGCAATGGCAACAAGGTCATCGTTTTCATTGTCGACGAACTGACGACCGACCCGTGGATGTCACTCGCCTACGAAGGCGCCCGTCAGAAGGCTCTGGAACTCGGCGTGATCGTGACGCTCGGCGTCTACCGCAAGGATGAAGACCCGCAGGAGGCGGTTTTCTCAATCTGCGAAAGCCAGATGCTTGTCGGCTATATCTTCGGCACGATCTTAACCCGCAAGCTGGAGCCGCCGGAGGCGCTGTTCCGCGCACCTTCGGTTCTCGTCAACTGCTATGATCAGCAACGCCGCCTGCCCTCCATCATACCCGGCGACGTTGCCGGCGGGCGGGCTGCGACGGAGCGGATGATCGCCAACGGACGCAAGCGCATTGGCCTGATCAATGGCCAGGAAGGCCTCGACAATCCGCGTGACCGACTTCGCGGCTACAAGCAGGCTCTGGCCAGCAACGACATCGCATTTGACCCGACGCTCGTTCACTACGGCAACTGGGAACCCTCGTCGGGATATGAACGAACCCACGACCTGATGAAGCTCCCGGACCCGCCCGACGGAATCTTCTGCGCCAACGACCTGATGGCGATTGGCTGCATCGAGGCGCTGAAGGAACTCGGCAAGTCCATTCCCGACGATGTTGCGGTGGTCGGCTTCGACAATCGCGACATCGCACAGTTCACCCGTCCGCCTTTGACGACATTCCATTTGCCCATGTACGAGATGGGCTCCATGGCCGTCGAACTCATCGGGGACATTGCCGGCGGACTGAACAGTTCGCACGATCAGCTGAAGGTGGAATGTGCGCTGGTTGAGCGCGCGTCCGGCTGACATCGCGACGCTTATCCGCCGCAAGACCGTCGGTCCGGTCTCTTGAGAGCGATCCGACATACCCGGCCATCAATTTCATGCCCGCAAGGTAGTCCCTTTTCACGCGCTGAAACGGGCTGAGGCGACCATTCGTCCCTTCATCAAAGCCCGACGAAGGAATTTTCATATTTTTGCTGATGATTACTAATATTATTATTGACTTATAACCTCATCGGTCCGTTAATTGTCCCAGCAATAAATCGAGAGGGATTGGAACGCCAACGTGTCCAGAGATGGCGAGGCGCAGGTCACCGAGAGTGCGCGCCCGGCAGTCACTCGGTCGACCTCCCAGTCGGCAGTCGATGACCTTGTGGGAAGGATCGGCGGCCGCATTTCGGAACGCGGCGGCGGCGTCGGAGACAATCTTCCGACCGAGCGCGCGCTCGATCTCTTCACATTGAAGACCCACCTCCTGGCGGGTTTCCCGCATTTCGAGGAGTAGCGGTCGGGGATACTGCCGAAGGGAGGAGGCCCTCCGGCAGTTACGTGAGACGCACGCATGGGGTGGCGTCTACCAACATGGGTGCCGGAGAAGGCGCCAAGGAGGAGGAATATGAAACTGAAGGCTTTATTGATCGCATCGACAGCGTCGCTGCTGTTGAGTGCAGGCACGTCGCTTGCCGGCCCCGAAGTCGTTTCGGGCCCCGGCGTTGAACCCGGGTGCTTTGCGCCGTGGAGCGCGGACACCAAATTCATTCAGTGGTCGAAGAAGGAAGGCCCCTATAAGGTCGCCATCGTCAACGGCTTCGTCGGCAACACCTGGCGTATCCAGATGATCAAGACCGCCAAGGCCTATGCCGAGGACCCGGCGATGAAGGGCAAGATTGCCGAGTTCAAGGTCGTTTCGACGGGAACAGACGCGCCGGCCCAACTGGGCGCGATCGAGGATTTCATCAACCAGGGTTATGACGCGATTGTCACCATCGCGGTTGCGCCGGACGGTTTCGACCGCGTGATCCGGCTTGCCGACAAGAACAATGTCGTCCTGGTTCCATTCGACAACGTTCTCGACACCGACAAGGTCATGCAGGTGAATGAGAACCAGCTCGAAATGGGCCGCATGTGGGGCCAGTTCGCGCTGGACGAGTTGCACGCCAAGGGCGTCAAGGACGGCAAGATCCTCGAGGTCCGGGGCCTGCCCGGAAACTCCGTCGACCGTGACCGCTCGATCGGCATCAACGAGGTCTTCAAGAACGATGGCGGCAAATGGGAGATGGTCTCCGTCGTCGGCAACTGGGACGATGGCACGACGCAGAAGGTCGTCGCAGACGCGATCGCCGTTCACGGCCAGTTCGACGCCGTGGTGGGTCAGGGTGGTTCCAACGGTGTCATCCAGGCACTGAGGGATGCCGGGCATCCCTGGGTGCCGATTGCCGGTGAATCCGAAAACGGATTCCGCAAGGCGATTGCCGAGCATTCCGCTGACGGCCTCAAGGGCATTTCCATCGGCCAGTCACCGGGTCTCGTGGCCATCGCCATGAAGGCGGCGATCTCGGCCTTGGAAGGCAACGTCATGCCGCAGCTCATCTCGGTACCGCTGCCGGTCGCGACTTACAAGGAACTCAAGGACGGCGAGAACTACTGGTCCAATCTTCCGGACAACTTCTTCACCGTCAACGAGTTCCCGCCCTGTGGCGTGAACATCTCGGGCCCCGCCATCATGGCGCAGGACGAGTCCGACACGAAGTAAATGCAGGCATGACATGAAGCATGCCGGCTCCAGTCGGCATGCCTTCCTCCGGTTGCCCGGTCGATCCGTCGGGCACAACTGGCCGAACAGATTTGTCGTCATGCGGATCGGCGGGAAGTGAAAATCATGGCCGACAATACCCGTACGGATGTTCCAATAGTAGAGTTGCGCGGAATTTCGAAGTCCTTCTCGGGCGCCATAGCACTGAATGACGTCGGCTTTTCCTGCCACAGCGGGAGCACGCACGCGATCCTGGGCGAGAATGGCGCAGGCAAGTCGACCCTGATCAAGATCATATCCGGGGTGCTGCAGCCCGACAGCGGCGATATGCATCTCAACGGCCAGCCGGTGCGATTTCGCTCGCCCGCCGAGGCGGCGAAATCCGGGATTGTCTGCATCTTTCAGGAGCTCTCGCTCATGCCCGACCTCACGGTCGCAGACAATATTTCTATTTCCGATCCGCCGCGCCGCTTCGGGCTGATTGACGGGCGTGAACAGAGACGCCGTGCCGAAGCGCTTCTCGCGCGCATCAAATGCGAAGACGTCGATCCCAACGCGCTAGTGCGCGACCTGTCTCTTTCGCGCCGACAGATGGTCGAAATCGCCAAGGCGCTGGGCATGAACCCGAAGGTGCTGATCCTGGACGAAGCAACCTCGGCACTGACAAGCCGCGATGTTGAAACCGTCTACGGGCTGCTGGGTGAGTTGAAGACAGAGAACGTCGCATCGTTGTTTATCTCTCACCGCATGCATGAGGTCGATCGGCTGTGCGACACGCTGTCCGTTTTCCGAAACGGCAGCCGCGTTGACACCTTCGCAAAGGGTGAGCGCTCCCCTGCAGAGATCGTGCGCATGATGATTGGCCGTGACGTAGAGGCACATTTCCCGCCCAAGCCGCGGCAGCGCCAAGCCGCTCCCTTCTTCGAGATCGAAAACCTCTCCTGGGAGAACCGGCTGAAAGGCGTCAGTCTGAGTATCGGAAAGGGCGAGATTGTTGGGCTCGGCGGGCTGGACGGCCAGGGGCAGAAAGAGCTGCTGCTCGCCCTCTTTGGCGTTCTGAGAGGCGTTGGCGGAAATGTGGAAGCCGGCGGGACCACCATTTCGCCCGCCTCGCCCTACGACGCCAAGACCGGCAAGACACGCATTGCCCTCGTTCCGGAAGACCGGAAAACGGAAGGGCTGATGCTGCCCATGTCGATCGCCGACAACCTGCTTGCCGCGTCCTTCGACAAGGTTTGCAGCGGCCCGTTCATCGACAGCGGCAAGGAACAAGCCGCTGTGGCCGATGGTATCCGCAAACTGCAGATCAAGATCAACAAGGCGTCCGATGCCGTGGCGACACTGTCGGGGGGCAATCAGCAGAAAGTCGTCATTGCAAAATGGCTGATGACCGAACCGGACATCATCCTGTTGAACGACCCCACCCGCGGCATCGATGTCGGCACAAAACAGGAAATCTACAAATTGATGCGCGAACTCGCCGATGAGGGCAAGACGATCCTCTTTTATTCGACGGACTATGCCGAGCTGGTCGGCTGCTGCGACCGCGTTGCCATCATGTATGACGGCGCTATCACGACTGAACTCAGCGGCGATGCCATCAACGAGGAAGCCATCGTCGCGGCGTCCCTCAACATCAGCACGCAGTCTGCGGCATGAGGGCAGGCATGGACAACTTCAAGAGCACCCTCGCCACCAGCTTCCGGCAAAGCCGCACCTTCTATGGCGCGCTTGCCATTCTGCTGGTCATCTATCTGGTCTACAACATCCTTCACCCACGCGGGTTTTCGTCAGCCGTGCTGGTCCAGAATGCAAATGAAACCGTCGCCATTGCATTTCTCGCGATGGCGCAGACTGTGCCGGTTCTGCTCGGCGGACTGGATTTAAGTGTGGGGGCTGTCATGACACTGACCTCCTGCATCGCGTCCGAACTGGTCAGCGGTTCTCCCGCCGAAATTCTGTTCGGCATGGTCATCACCCTGCTCGCCGGTACGACGTTCGGTTTGATAAACGGCATTATCGTCGTCTACGGCCGGCTTCAGCCGATCATCGTCACGCTGGCGACCGGCGCAATTGCCATCGGACTTGCCCTCTTCATCCGACCCAAACCGGGCGGTGAGATCGACGGAGACCTGAACTGGGCTGTCACCAACAGCCTTTGGGACTTTGTCGATACCTACCAACTGTTCGACCCGGATGCTTCATGGTTTGGGCCCTTCGCATGGATACCCGCACCGCTCATCGTGCTGCTTGTGGCGGCCTTCGGGATCTGGATACCATTCCGCAAGACCGTCACAGGGCGGACTGTCTACGCCATTGGCTCGGCAGAGGGTGCTGCCTACATGTCTGGTCTCCCGATCAACCGGGCGAAGATTACAGCCTTTGCCCTGGCCGGTTTCTTTGCCGCCTGCGGCGGGCTTTACCTGGCGATCCAAACCTCATCGGGCAATGCGGACGTGATGCAGGCCGGCGCGTACACGCTCAATTCCATCGCGGCGGTGGTGCTTGGCGGCACGTCTCTGCTCGGCGGTGTCGGCGGCGCCATCGCCTCGCTGGTCGGCGCCTGCATCCTTCGCGTCATTTCCTTCTACTTCCGTATCGTTTCGATTGATCCGCTTCTACAGCCACTGATCGAAGGCATCGTGCTGCTGGCAGCCGTCAGCCTCGGCGCCCTTCGCACGCTGCAGGTCAAGAACCGGCTGGATCTCTTTCGCTAGGTGATATGATGAACAATTTCCCGTCAAAACTCCGGCCTGAAAACAAGCCGATCGTTATCGCTTCGCTCTTCATAATCGTCATCCTGATGATTGGCACGGGCTATACGCTAATCGTGCAGGGCACCGCCCCGCTCCTGTCGCCCAACTATCTCCTACAGCAGCTGCAGACAGGCTCATTCCTCGGCATCGTTGCGGCAGGCATGATGATGGTTATCCTGCTGGGACATATCGACCTGTCTGTGCCCTGGACCTTGACGGCAGCCGCCATGATGGCAGCAAGCGTGGGCGGCGATATCGCCCTGCCCACAGGCATCGCAGTCGGGCTCGCGGTCGGATTCGTCAATGGGCTCGGAGTTGCCTATCTGCGCATCCCGTCCATGATCTTCACGCTCGGCGTGGATTCGGTGCTGCGTGGACTGATGGTCGCCCATACCGGTGGTTTTGCCCCACAGGATCAGGCAACGCCGCTCATGCGCTTTCTCGCAGCCGACCGTTTTCTGGGAATTCCGGTAGCGATTTTCGTCTGGATCTTCATTTCGATTTGCGTTTCGCTGACCCTCACGCGAACGAGTTTCGGCCGCTCCATCTACGCGACGGGGAACCGCGAAGGCGCGGCCTACCTCTCCGGCATTCGCACTCGCCTCATCATCATCGGCGCTTTCATGGTCTCCGGTGTCTGCGCAGCGATTGCCGGCGTGCTGCTAGCCGGCTATTCAGCCAAGGCGTACCAAGGAATGGGGCTCCCCTATCTCCTGCCGGCCATCGCTGCAGTTGTGCTTGGCGGAACGCGCATCCTGGGCGGACAGGGCCGCTATGTCGGAACCTTGGTCGGCGTGGTTCTGATTGTTCTCCTGAACTCCGTCCTCTCCATCATGCAGATGCCCGAGGCAGCCCGGCAGATCATTTACGGCGCCGTCATCGTCGGCATGCTGCTTGTCTATGGCCGTGGTGCGAAGGTGACATCTTGATCTGGCGACACAGGTCAGGACGTCAGACGTCTACGACGTCCGCAGACCGGGATTTCCAAACCTGGTCATGCAGAGCGTTCCGCTGGTGCTAGGGGCCAGCCTACTTTCCGGCAGGAAAATACCGGATCTGGTCGGACATTCCCGGTAACCGCGTCATGCGGTGGGACGAAGCCGATGGTTCCATTTCCACATTCCTGCAGCCCGCCAGCAATCAGAATGGCCACACGGTCAATCCGAGGGCAGGCTCGGTTCCTGCGAACGTGGTGGCCGGTGTGTGGGCCGCATCGGCTGTGATGGCAAGCGGCAAATCCTGGCTGAACGTTTGGGAGATGCAGCTAGTCTGCCAGGATCGTCAGTCTGTCCAAGGTCGCAATCGACGGCGGACCTTCTGTTTACACCCAGTCTGGCCTGGTCAGCCCGGAACGTGCGTTGATTGAAAAGGCGCTCGCGATGTTGCCCGTCGCAAAGATCAACACGTCCTGGCAAGAAGTGAGGCGGGCCTTCCGTTCGATGGCTTTGAAGTGATTGAGCCTCGGGACGACGACACCGCCGGATGGATGACACCTTCGTCCAGTGAGCCGGCAAGCCTCGAGTCGCGAAGTAGCGCGTGTTTGTTCGTCACGCCCCCGACCGACGCCATCAGGGGCCGATCTGTCGAGAACTCATCGTCTAATCGACACATTCTCCGAACACGTCGACAGCGACGACAGATCGAACAAACGGTGGGACTGTGCTCGATCGCATGGCGCATTGAGCCGGTCCATCGCCCAATCCGACCTATCCCGCCGTTTGCGCGAAGGGCTGCGGCAACCGCAAGCGCGCGGTTGCCGCATTTGCGTCACTCAGTTGTTTCCAGTTCATCTTCGTCGGTAGGGAGCGTGTCGCGGATCTGATCGATCTTTCCGACTTCAGGACCGACGCCGAGGATGGATTTCGCCTCATCCAGCGTTGCATCCGTCACAACCCCGTCCTTGGTAAAGCCGGCA